>JAYEMC010000072.1:0-4973 GCA_034717935.1 Pseudomonadota bacterium
GAACTGGCCAGTTTTTCCAATCCTTCCGGCCTTGATGCGACAGGGCGTAATCTCTTTCGGGAAACTGATGCTTCCGGGATGGCCACAATCGGTACTCCCGGGGGTGACGGTTTGGGGACGCTCAGTCAGGGGTTTTTGGAGATGTCCAATGTCTCAGTGGTTGAAGAGATGGTCGGCATGATCGTCGGGCAGCGGGCCTATGAAGCTAATTCAAAATCGATCCAGACCTGTGATGAGATGTTGAAGACCGCGAATGGGTTGAGACGTTAGGTCGAAGCGGGAGGATGATTTTATGAATGACAATAAAACAGGATTTTTCAGTGCAAGAGTAGCTTTCACAGTTGCCTGCCTCCGCCTTGCGGTGATATTTTTTTTGTTGCTTTCGGCAGTTTTGGTTCAGGCGACCGAGATCGAGCCGGAAAATCGGGAGCAGTGTTGTCGGGCCGAGCTTATGGCTGCTCTTGAGGACGGTTTGCCCGGCATTGAAGAGTTATGGCTTGAAGATAGTCATGAGGTGACGAGATGGTTGACTGGAAGTGATGAAGATGCTGGATTTTCAGTTTTGCAACTCGGTAGTTGGAATCGAAAAAGCGGCATTATCCCGGTGCAGTTGGCGCTCTATTCCGGTGACGGCAAAGAGTCTCGGCGTTGGTTTAAGCTGAAAGTTAGCGGGAAAAAGCAAGTTTTGTTGGCTCAACGTGATTTGGTTCGGGGTGAACCGGTGCAGGTTTCCGACTTTGTTGCTGGTTTGGTAGATTGTCGAAAACTCCGGCAGGCGGTAGTGGCTCATCTGCCGGAGGGGATGATTTATCAATTGACTTGTAACTTGCGAGCCGGTGAGCCTCTGTCTCGTAAACGTTTACAGCCATATCGTTTGATAAAGCGCGGTGATCTGGTGCAGGTTTTATTGCAGCAGGGAGGGGTTAGGATCAGTACCCGTGGCGTAGCTATGGGAAATGGTACGTTAAAAGATATTATTACCGTAAAAAATCCAACTTCACGGAAATTTTTTCAGGCTCAGGTGGTTGGTTCCGGAAAAGTTGTAGTTGTCTATTGAAAAAGGTGGTGGGGTGATGAAAGTAACATATAGTTGGTTTGTTCTTGTGCTGCTACTCAGTATGATGGTTGGTGCCGGCTGTGGGCACCAGTCAGCTCCGATTGCCGCCGTGCCGGTGATTAGGCCGCCGGCGCAGCCATCTCCAGAGCAACTTTCCGGAAGAAGTGAGATGCAGTATAAGAATGGTTCACTGGTCAATTTTGATCAATCCGGCCAGGATGATTTTATCCAGGTTTTCAACTCCCGCAGGGCTCGTTATATTGATGATATAGTCTATGTTCTGGTTGCCGAAGAGTTTAAGGGAACCGGGGCGGCGTCAACCTCCAGCGATGGAGAGAACAGCAGTAAATATTCGGTTCCCGGACTCTTTGCGCTGAAAAAGTATCTCGGCGACCTGGGCGAAATGGATGATTGGTTGGAGGTTGAACGAAGCAATAAAACCGCTGGTGCCGGGGCGACTAGCCGCAGTAACACTCTTACGGCTAAAATTGCTTCACGGGTGACCGAAATATTGCCCAATGGCGATTTTCGCATAATGGGTACCCATTTTACCAAAGTAAACAATGAAGATCATTATGTTACCGTCTCCGGTATTATTCGTCCAACCGATATCACAGCCGATAATTATATTCTCTCCTCGGCGATTGCTGAGGCCCGCATCGAATACAGCGGTAGTGGGACAATCGGGAATAAGCAAAGAGTTGGTTGGGGCACTAAAGTTCTTGACCTGGTCTGGCCGTTTTAAGCACTTATGAAATTCTCTGGAGAATTTGCGATTATGCGAAAATTTTGTTGGCAATTACTTTTCTTATTTTTTGTCGGCCTCCTGTCAGCTGATTTGGCGGCGGCGGTTCGTCTCAAAGATATCGCCCATATCAAAGGAGTGCGCAGCAATCAGCTGGTGGGCCATGGTTTGGTGGTGGGGCTTGCCGGAACCGGTGACGATACCAAAAAAGGGAAGTTTGCGAGTGAGGCGATGGCTAACATGCTCGATAAGTTCGGGATTTCGGTTGATTCCGCCAGTATCGACCTCGATAATGCCGCAGCGGTCATGCTGACGGCTGAACTGCTCCCTTTTGCCCGCAATGGTTCCCGTTTGGATGTTCTCGTTTCATCAATCGGTGATGCTGAAAGCTTGAATGGTGGAACCTTGATGTTGACACCTTTACGGGGACCCGATGGCCGAATCTATGCAATGGCTCAAGGGGCCTTGTCGGTGGGTGGTTTCAGTCTGGGCGGGGGTGGTGGCAAACAGGCTAAAAACCATCCTACGGTCGGGCGTATTGCTAATGGTGCCATAGTTGAGCGGGAGCCGCCGTCAACCATGTTTATTGACGGGAAAATTATTTTAACCCTTAATATTCCCGATTTTATGACCGTCTCTCGAGTTTCCAAAGCCCTTAATGAAACTTTTCATCAGGAAATTGCAATTCCACTTGATGCCGGAACTATTGAGGTTACGCCGCCGAGCCGGGAAAGAGGGGTTTTAATACCTTTTCTGGCGGTTGTCGAAAATCTTCAGGTAACGCCCGATAGCCGGGCTCGGGTAGTAATTGATGAGCGTACCGGTACCGTGGTGGTCGGCCGTAATGTTATGCTTGATGCCGTAGCTGTAGCCCATGGCGATTTGAGCATTCAGATATCGGCGATGCCGCTGGTCTCACAGCCTCCGCCATTCTCGTTGGGCGAGACCGTGGTCGCAGTCGATAAAGAGATTCTGGTTGAAGAGAAGGCCGGCAAGCTGGTGGTCGTGCCGCGCGGCGTAAATATTGATGATTTGGTTAAAGCCTTAAATTCGATCGGGGTCTCTCCTCGTGATCTGATCTCCATTTTCCAGGCCATCGAAGCTTCCGGAGCTCTGCACGCCGAGCTGGAAATTATTTAATGGCTTCGTAAAATATCCACCTGCTTCGTTCCCCTGCAACCTTCGTCACTGCGGCGTACTCAAACTATCTCGATACGGGGACATTGCTTCAGGCGGCGGCAAAGCCGCTTGCCGATCTGAGCTGCGCTGTGAGCGAAGCGAGGAAGTACTCTTGGGGTGTGTCCTCTTCGAAGCCGGGCGAAGCCAATGTTCGCACCATTTGTTGTGGCTTTAAGGTGATTACGCTGAATAGTTACAAAAATTTAATCTGTTTTCTTCTGGTATGGGCTTTGCAAAATAACTACCAGGAGAGTTTGGAGGAGGAAAAAAATGCCTACCGGGATTCTCCCCGCCTTCGGGCCCTCAGCTGGAAATCCGGCAACGGATGTCAGCCGACAGCAGGTAGAGACGGAAATTAATGCCGTGGCGACCGGGAAAAATCGGGCCGGGCGTGAAGCGAAACTGCAAAAAGCCTGTCAAGGTTTCGAAGCGATCATGATCAATGTGATTTTGCAGGAGATGCGGAAAAGTATTCCCGATGAAGGTCTTCTGCCGGCCAGTAATGCCTCGCGCACCTGGCAGCAGCTCTTTGACAACCAATTAGCCGAAACTCTCGCTTCGCGACAGGAGATGGGAGTGGCGAAAATGCTCTATCAGCAACTTCAGGATATGGAGATCGAAAAAAAATAGAAAAAAGTGCTAAAGTTTTATCTCGGATGGTCGATACTCATGTCGAATGGTTTTCCAGATGACTCCAGTGAGGTGCGGATATGAGTATAAGTAATGTAGGCACAGCCCTATACAGTGACGCGATAAA
Organism: Pseudomonadota bacterium; assembly: GCA_034717935.1. Lineage (GTDB taxonomy): Bacteria > Desulfobacterota > Anaeroferrophillalia > Anaeroferrophillales > Tharpellaceae > Tharpella. The sequence continues at coordinate 3,739 of JAYEMC010000072.1, forward strand.
GGTTCTTGATACGACTCGGAAAGCCGAGTCGGTAAGAAAAGGAGATAGTGCTGCTGAAGCTGGCAGCAGCCGGAACCGAGGCGATCAGGTAACGATCTCTTCCCGAGGTAATGATTTAGGGCGTTTGGCCGAATTAGCCAAGGCCGCACCTGAAATTCGCAGTGAACGGGTGGCGGAACTTAAAAGTGCCCTTGAAGATGGTTCGCTCAAAGTTGACAGCCGTGAACTGGCCGCGAAGATGTTTAAGGAGATGTCTCTCGAGTCTCTGTTTTAAAGATAGATCTATTGAGATAGATGTGCCTGAACGTCGCACATTACCTTTTCGCAGGCCCGGGATTGTCGCAATCCCGGGCTTTTTTGTGTTTTATAGCTGACTGGTTGACTTTGATGTAGAAGATGATGCATTTTTCAAAAACAGAATTTGTTACTCTATTACGAACTATTTACGAAAGGGATTACTATGTTGCGTCACTATCAGGAGTTGGTCAGATTGTTGGAGCGCGAGGAGATGGTTTTAAGGCAAGTGGCGAGTTTTTATCAAGGGCTGGCTGAAAGTCTTAAGCTCGGTCAGTTGCCGGCACTCCCAGAACTCTTTGCCGGCGGGGCGCGATCTTCTGATGATCTTAAAAAAATCGCTGGTGAAAAAAGAGAGCTTTTTGATGAGATCAAAGTAGATTCATTGCATCAGCTTTTGGCTTCTCAATATCCAGCTAAAATACGCCACTTGGTAGCTTTGAAGGGGGCAGCGATCGCAAAGTTACGGCGTAAAATAGAAGCGAGTGGCATCTCAATCAGGCAATCATTATCAGCCTTGCAGGTTGTTAATAAGAGGTTTTGCGATTTTTTTCAGCAACTTTGTCCTGCAACCATCAGCTATCAAGGCAAAGGGATGATGGCTGATAATAGCGCGGCATACAGAGGTGTTACTCTCAATGGGATCGCTTGATTGATGGTTTTATATGATGATCTTCTCTGGGGGAGGTAAAAAATAATGAGCAGTCTTGGAAATGCGTTGAATATAGCCAAAACCAGTTTGGCAGCGAATATGACAACGATTGAAGTTGTTGGTCACAATATTGCCAATGCAAATAATCCGGATTATAGAAGGCAGCAGGCTATTCTGGAGACGACAGAGACGATCACCACCGGTAATCTAGGTGCCATGGGAACCGGTGTTCAAGTGAGCCGAATTGAGGCGCATTACGATCGTTTTCTCTTTCGTCAAGTGGTTCACG
>JAYEMC010000073.1:0-4958 GCA_034717935.1 Pseudomonadota bacterium
CCTGCCGCGATATCGATGTTTTTTACGGTGAAAAACAGGCAATAAAGAGTGTCTCCTTAGATATTGCCGAGAATGAAGTGATTGCCATGATCGGGCCGTCGGGGTGTGGTAAATCAACCTTTCTTCGTTGTCTTAACCGTATGAACGATACGATCGATAGTTGCCGGGTTACAGGAAACATTATTCTTGATGACGAAGATATCAATCTGCCCGGCGTTGATGTTGTTCTTTTGCGGGCCAAAGTCGGCATGGTTTTTCAAAAACCAAATCCTTTTCCCAAGTCGATTCGGGAGAATGTCGCTTATGGCCCCCGTATCCACGGTCTTGCCGCAGACCGCAACCAACTCGATGAAATTGTAGAAAGTTCATTGCAGAAGGCGGGTTTATGGGATGAAGTCAAAGATCGCCTGGATGATTCCGGTACCAGTCTCTCCGGTGGTCAGCAACAAAGACTCTGTATCGCCCGCAGTATTGCGGTTAGTCCCGAAGTAATTTTAATGGACGAACCCTGTTCCGCTCTTGACCCCATCGCAACAGCTAAGATCGAAGGCCTCATTGATGAGTTAAGAGAGAACTTTACGATTATTATTGTCACCCACTCCATGCAACAGGCCTCACGGGTTTCCCAGCGAACCGCGTTTTTTCATCTCGGCGACCTGATTGAGGTTGGCTCCACCCGACAACTTTTTACTAACCCCAAACATCAATTAACCGAAGATTATATTACCGGCCGATTTGGTTGATTTCGGATATCGAATCGGGTTTATTTGTTAACTGATTTCCTGGGATATTTTCAACTTTGCTACTAGCAAGGTAAGGGCTGGCAGATCGAGATCTGATGATAATTTATTCAGGTAGTGACGCAGGTTTTTTAAGGCTGGTTGTATATATTCCTTGAAGTGGTTTTTCCTGCAGCCAATCAGGTAGCCGAAGGCCCCCAGGGTTTGCAGGGTACGAATCAAGGAGAAAAGAGCGAAGAAGTAGTTGAAGGTTTTCCGATCGGGGGCGTCAGTTTTGAGGATTACTGCAAGTTTGTCGAAATAGTCGGTCAGAAGTTCTTCGCGCAGAGGCAGGGGAATATCGGTGTAAGGGTCGTTGATGAGGGCGGCGAGATCGTAATAGTAGGGGCCCAGGCGAGTCCCTTGGAAATCGATGAGAAAAATTCGCCCATCTTTGAGCATCAGATTTTTGGATTGAAAGTCGCGGTAAAGAAAGAAATTACTGGGTGTCGTCGCGGCGGCAGCAACAATTTTTTTGAATTCTGACTGTAACGGAGGTTGAGTTGCGGGCGAAATTTTCTTTCCACAGTGCCCCATAACGAAAGCTTTGAGAAAGTAGTTGAGTTCATGCTCGATTATCAGTTGCTGGTCATAGTAAGCCCCGGCATAGCACCAGGTGGGATCAAATTTCTCTGCGGCAATTGTTTGAACACGTAGGAGCAGAGAGATCGTATCTTTATAGAGCTCTACGGTTTGAGGTTTCCAGCCTTTAGTTTTGACGGTCTGGTAGAGGGTGGTATCGCCAAGATCTTGCAGAAGGTAAAAATCGCCGTTGAGATCCTGTGCAAGAAGTTCAGGTACCGGGAAATCCTCATTCGCAAGGTGGTTGCGAATGAGGATGAAAGATTGGTTTTGGCTAATTCCTGACAAAGGGTTTTTTGGGCTGGTTCCTTGAGCGTCGACCGCAATAAAAGGTTCGTTTCCGGGGCAGTTAATACGATAATAAAGGCGGTCGGAACCGTCCGGGGTTAAGGGATAGACCTGGAAGTTCGGTGTTTCTCCACTCGGTAGGCGCTGTTTGAGAAACTGAAAAATCAGATTATTTAGTGCATCCGGCAGAGTGGGGATCAGGCTCTTATTCATAAGGTTTCACGCAAAATGGCCAATAAATTTTTTTTGTCTCTCGCCAAGACGCAGTGACGCAGAGGGTGGAGGATTCTCTTTAGAGTGTGAATTTAAAATATTATGGGCTCAGGGTTTGCTCTCTTCCGGGATGTTTGCGTTGACTCCTGCGTATGCATTGCCACCGGACTGCAAATTGTTGTATAGAGCAAAAGCTGAAATGTCAGCTGTGGCTGTAATCATAACTTTACCGCTTTTTGTCGTATTATCGTTGGTTAAAGCTAGAATTTGTACGTTGTTACTTCCATTTGCCGGGATTGAATATGTGAATGAACCGTATGGCTCAGAGCCTTTCATATTGAGATAAGTCAGGTTGACGGAAATAGGGTTATTGTTGGGGTTGGCCATGAAAATTTCAGTGTTCCAAGAGTTGTCTTGAGCGATATGGGGGATAATAAGTGATTTTGAGAGGATTCGCGAAAATGGAACTTCAGCTATATAGCTGCCTGGGTTTGATATCCCGGCAAAACTCAACCCGGATAGAGGTTGTGAAGATTGTATTTTAACCCAGCCTGTTTGATCGAGTCCGGCGCCGACGACAAAAGAATCCTGTCCATTAGTTGTGATTGTTCGGTATTCAGTTGCAATCTTATTTCCGTTTTCATCATAGATTAAAATGCAGACGTCGGCATTGGCTGCGGGGCTGTTATTTGAGAGGCCGAGTCCTGACCATTCACCAGGGTTGGCGGTAAAATAGGGGAGGTAATAGCTGTAATCGTCACGATAAAGGTTGTTATCAAGAATTTTCCAGAACTCTTCCACAATTTCACGGGTTTGATCCCTGTTTTCCAGCTCATCATCATCCATAATATTGGCGTTCGACAAAACGGCGATAACCGTTTCATGTTCCGGGCTGTACCAGGCGTCACTGTGAAATCCGACAACTGTTCCATTATGACCAATGCCTTTTCTGGCGTCAATCAGGATGCCGCTTGCGTAGGTAGCGCCTGGCACTATGTCAAAACCTTCAAATTGGATATCTTTGACGTTCTTGGGGATGATAGTTCCGGTTGCCAATTCTTGAAGCCAACTGGCCAGGTCTTGTGCCGTTGCGGCGATACAGCCCGCTGACCAGACATAGCTCATGTTCATATCTGTCCAGTTTTCATAGCTATGATCATCGGTTGAGTTGAAATAACCATTCGCGAAATTATCCGGCATCGCGGTATCCAAAAGGACAAATGTTTCATTGAGTTCTAACGGGACTAAGAAATTATCGCGTATGTAGGCATCATAACTGACTCCGCTTAGTTTTTCGATCAGCATGCCGAGAATGATATAATTGGTGTTATTATAGGCGAACTCAGTACCGGGTGAAAAAAGAAGTTCTTGTTGTTCGGCAAAAGTCCATTCAAGCAGTTCGGCTGGAGTGTGAGAAAGAGTTGGCTGCGGCAAAACAATATCTTCGAGAAAGGGGGTCTGGTTGAGATAGCCCTGGAGGCCGCTTGAATGATTTAAACAATGTCTAACTTTTATGGCGTCGGTTAAAGGAGATGGTAAATTCAGGTATCTATTGATTGGGGAGTCGAGGTCGAGTTTTCCTTCGGCGCATAATAGCATAATGGCTGCGCCGGTGTACGTTTTAGTGATACTTCCAATTCTGAAAATGGTATCTTCGGTTACCGGGGTTACCGGTTTTTCGTTTTTGAGATTGGAGACTCCCGAGACCACCCCCAAATCAGCAAAATGGGGTGATTTGACATAGACGGATATTCCCGGTACTTTTGTTTCTTGCCGAATTCGGTCGGTAAGTTTTTGCAATTTAAGTTTTAAATTTAAGTTTTCTTGAGCAAGTACTTGAGTTTGAGCAAAGAAAGATAGGCCTAAAAACAAGAGTATGGGAAAAAAATAAAAGGGTGGGGCATTTTTTTTGGTGGACATTAGTGATGAACTCGTAAAAAATAACGGGATGGCTAAGTAAAAATTTCGATAGACAAGATGTTGTGGTTCTCCAGGCGCGAGACCATACATGCAGTATGTCGAGTGTCTGGAGAACCGCAACAACGCAGGATATCGGAACTTCTAAGTAACTACTTGCAACCACTTGATATTACAAGAGTTTTGCATTGCGCCTAAAATAGGTATAATGTGCGATAAAGTCCATTTGTTATTTACACATATGTGGCCGCATAGCGGTCTGAAAACGCTTTTTACGACGCCATCTTAAAGATAGATATCTTCATAGACTTTCTCAATCTCCGGGAGAAAGCTTGAGTTGTCGAGATTGTGGTAGAGCATTGCGGTCAGAGCCATGGCTCCGGCCCCGACTCCCTCTTTGACATAGCCTTCTTCATAAAGACTCAAATTTTTATGGCGGGAGGTGGAAAAATCGAGGCCCGCGGCATAGAGCGGCATGGCCAAGGGCAACTGCTGCATCAGGCTCCGCAGATCGGCGGATTGATCTTCAGAAACCCAGGCCGTTGTTGCGATTGCGATATTTTCAGACCGGGCATTAACTGCTCCAGGGAGTAGGCGCTTGAGGGCCGGTTGCGCAAAATCCGGTGATGACCATTTACTCTTAAGCAAGGCTCCAATCAGGGCGGCGACGGCAATCATCTGGGTACCGCCGCCGAGAATGACTCTGATTTTTTGACTGGCGCTCATGGCGATGCCGGCTTGCACCGCTTGCATGGGGTCTCCTAAGAGGCGAACTGCCTCAAAAGGATGGTCAAGGCACGAGCCTTGAGTGAGATTTTTTTCCAACATTGCCCGGCTGACAAGATTTTGTTTCAGGGATTGATTGTTGCCCGGCATACTCCCGCTGATTTTTCCCAAAGCTGCAATTCCCAATACTTCCATGACTGCCATTGCCGTAGTCGTGCCGCCGGGGACACTCTCCCCGAGAATTAAGGTGTGGCTGCTTAAAGCGAGTTGTTGACCGATAATAATTCCCTGCATAAAAAGTTCTGCCACATTGGCTACCGCGACCGGTTCGCTTAAGGAGATACCCGGTGTCCGTCCGGCAACCAACATCGGCACTTTGGGAGTTATGGCGTTGCCCGCGTCAACCACGATAAAAGGGGCGTTGAGTCTCTTTAGTGCAGCCATCGTGATAAT
>JAYEMC010000074.1:0-4949 GCA_034717935.1 Pseudomonadota bacterium
ACGAGTTAGAAAAAAATTGCCCTGCCGGAGTGACCTTAACACAAAGAAAGTACCTATACCGCAAAAGCTATCTGCTCATATTTCTGCAAATCTATTTCTTTTTTAGCTTGGCAAAGATCGAAATTATCCTGCATAAGCAACCAGCTTTCGGGTGATCGCCCAAGCACCCTTGAAAGCTTTAGTGCCATTGCTGGGGAAACATCCGTTTTACCGTTTAGCAAGCGACTAACCAATCCGTTGCTTACCTGTAATTTTCGCGCTAGTTCATTAGATGCGATATTAAAAGGAATCAAATATACCCTTTTAATAAAGCTGCCCGGGTGCATAGGGTTATGCTGTTGAATAGTCATCAGTGATAGTCCTCATAATTGACCACATAAGCGTGACCACCTTTAAATTCAAAAACAATTCGCCAATTTCCGCTAACATTAACTGCCCACAATCCTGACATTTTACCTTAAGAGAATGCAACCTCCAACCGGGCAAATCCATATCATCAATGACCGTTGCGGTATGGAGGGCTTGTAATCGCACCTCCAGCCTAGGCACGTGATCAGAGGTTATTCCTGACGCATTTCCTGTCGTAAAAAAACGCCTTAACCCCTTATGCTTGAAACTCTTAATCACAACTCTATGATACCCTACTGTTTTCCTCAAGAAGAATTCTAAAATCAATAGACATTTGACAGGATCAACAGGATAAAATCTGATGTTAGAACCTAACCAAAAAAACAGCCATTGATCTCTTGTTTTGATTTATCAGAACTTATCAGATTTTCATCCTGTCAAATAGAGCTTTCGACTGATCTATTACCGACTGGACGTGTCACATTACCATCCTATTTCCAGAAAACATAATTAGCCTGTCCCCTTTTTTCTTTTGGAGTAAAAGTAAACACCAGCCCCTTATGTTAGTTGAATTCACCATTGCTAAGCCGCATAAGGTGTAATTTCACAATTAATTCGTTCTGCATTACTAATCTGAGTTCGACGTAAATCATATTCAGTCTGCAGATTCAACCAGAAGCGTTCTGTCGTCTCAAAATAACGGGCTAATCGCAAAGAGGTGTCCGCCGTTACACCCCGCCTTTCTCGCACGATTTCATTCATTCGTGTTGCCGGTACCTTCAGTGCCTTAGCAAGAGCATTGACACTCAATCCTAGTGGCTTTAAAAAATCTTCACGCAGGATTTCACCGGGATGTATAGGTCTCATACCATTTCTAATAATCATATGACCTCCTAATGATAGTCAACAATTTCGACATTTTCTGGACCATCGTCCATCCAACAAAAGCAGATACGCCATTGTTTATTAATACGAATACTGTGCTGCCCTATCCGGTCTCCGAAAAGAGCCTCTAAATGATTTCCAGGAGGAGCTTTAAGATCATCAAGAACCTCTGCTGAGTGTAATTGAATCAGTTTACGCTCAGCTACTTTCCTGAAACCTGACCAGCGAGATAGCTTTCCTGTTTCAAATAGTATCCGTGTATGTTTACAGCGAAAGCTCTTAATCATAAAAGAATATTATAACGCATATCGTCAAACGTCAAATGAAATCAACAAAAAGTATAAAGGTTTTGACCTATCCGAACTTATCAGATTTCCATCCTGTCAAATAATACAAGCATAATTCGCCTGTCCCCTTTTTAAATCGAAAAGTGCCTGTCCTTTTTTATTATTGTAAAACCGATCCTGATGTTTTGTTTGGTTGAACCAAAAGGCACTATCCTGTTATCCTTTGCATCCCTGTAAAGCTAGCCCTTTGCTCGGCTTTCAAAACATTAAACCCTATTAACAGGGATGAATCAATCGAAAAGTACCTGTCCTTTATTGTTTAAAAATCTGTAAAAACTGGAACAAAGCCTTGATCGGGTTTTAACCATATAGATTCTGATAGACTTTCATCGCGGCTGAAATGTTTTTGACTTTGAGACTTTAAAACCACAACCTTTTTAGCCGCGATTAGAATCTATGAAAATCTATGAAATCAAGAGATAAACTCTGTTTTTGAGTTTTCAATTATAATATGTTACTAAGTGCCTGTCCTTTTGTCAGTCATTTCATATGAAAAACATCCCAACCGTAAAACTGCAGTAATCAAATAGAAACACCTGACCCCATAGATTCCTCTATGATAGACCTACCACCGCCTCAGCAGTCTTGGCATCAAAAATATTGTCGATATAGCCACTGAGTTCATAAACTGTTGAAGCTGTAATACGTTGGTCTACTGTTGCCGGGATTGACCCAAACCGACGGTGTATAAGGCTGCGCAGCGTTTGTGCCTGAGAGCTCAGAGCACCTTGCTCTATTCCTTGCTCTATTCCTTGCTCTATTCCTTGCTCTATTCCTTGATCCATCCATTTTTGCGCAAGTGTTGGCATAAGTTCCTCCTTGGCTTTGTTATTTTCCAAACTCCGCTCAATATCTACTTCGTCTATATAGTCATTGCAATTTATTGCGTAGTGCAAATAGGTTTCTATCTTTTCTAGGGTGGTGGTTCGGTCGGATGGTACCTGTGAGAGTAGTTGGACTATTTGGGGCAATACTGCGGGCAGGGTATTTCTACTTATATGATGGAGTGTCTGTAAAAATGCTCTGACGTCTAACCCGAGTTCGTTACGATCTCGATCCATCTTGGCGACGTCCCAAAGGGCATAGTCAAATTGTGGGGTATAAGATTGTACGATCTCAGGGGTGTCTATATTGAGCAAAGCTATGATATCGCGTCTGATCCAGTTTTTCTTGCCATGGTACAATACTAACGGAATGATTGGCGGCAATTTGTCGTTAGGGTTATGCTGGTGGTATTCTGCCCACTGGGATGACATATATTTTAATAGTTGCAAGCTGCACCAGTCATCGACATAGCTTTTGTGTTCAAACAGGGTATAAATATAGGCGATCTGCTGACTATGGCAAAAGTTGATCTGAAAGACCATATCGCTATAGGTATTGCGAAGCGTTTTACTGACGTAGGTGTTGTTTAGCCGCTTGATACTGGACAGATCAAGCTGACTGACGAGTGGCTGTGGCAGTTCATGCTGAAGAAGGCTCCTAGCGACTGCAGGATCGGAAAATACTTTGCGAAAAAAGGTGTCATGTCCATTTTGTATCCACTGTTTCTCCATCGTCAAAGTATATCTACCCCAAAGGTGATAAGCAATGGCAAAAGTGTTAGTGTCAATCGAAAAATGCCTGTCCTTTAGATTTGTAAAGCATAATTCGCCTGTCCCCTATTTGTTTTTTCTCAATTAAAAGTAAACACCTGACCCCTTTTTTTTCTTTACAGCGGAATGACTGGTCCAGTTTACTCTGGAACAGGTGGTCCACTTTGCAGCGGAATCGGTGGTCGGATGACAGCGGAATATGCACTCCAACATCTAAGAGTTACCTTTCCCCCAAAGAAACTATTCTATGGAATGATCTAAAATCATTGAGGATTTACAGCCCCACTGTTTTTGAACGGCCGATACAGCGGATCGCCCACCAACACCATACGCCAAGACCGAAAAGGAACAGAAAGAGCAAAAGATTCAGCAAGGGTATAGCGACCATCGATAAAAAGTGAAAAGAATAAAGCTGGTGGCGGGAAGGCCTGCACATAGGGCTCATCGGTAGGCCCGATAACCGCCGCAACACCATCCCGAAGCATCCCCAAGCACCACCCTTTGCCATTTTTACTTTTCAGTGTTCCACATTCGCTGCTGGCGATATGATAACCTACAGCACCAGGTTGCCAATCGAACGCATCATAATAATTTGCACGTCGATACCAACCACAGTAAAGGGCAGCATCTGGGCATTCTCCAGGTTGGAATAATTCGGGCTTGTTATTAGTGACGACTTTCAGAACCCCAGACTTTCTAACTTGACCTGCAGCTTGATAGATGGAGTTGTCGTAAAACTTATAACCCTTGAGTGTTTTTACCTTTTCATGATCAGGCCGCGGCCAACGGGCATCAAAATAGGCTTTACCCGTCAGACCATTCTTCTCAGTTTCAATACTATCATCAATGATCTTCCTGACGGTTTCGGGATTGGGCCCGTCAAGACGGGCAACCATGTAAGCTATGGGAACCAGATTCTCGATCTTTCTCCCTCTATAGCCTAAATATGAAGGATTTAACTGCCAGCCCTCTAAAGAGTACTCGCCGGCAGCCACCAGAGCTAGCTCGGAGTCTAGGGCTGCTAATTCACTATGATGCCCAACGGAACCACGTTCTTTACCAATTTCTTTGAGCTTTGCCTCAAGCAATTGGTACTTTTCTTTACCCTTAGGAACAGCCTTAAGGGATTCCCTTGTCTTCTTCTTTTCCTCCATAAGCTCGGCATAGCGTTTTTTTTCTTCCCGGGACATGACTGTGGGCAACGCCTTTAAAGGCATTCCGTACATCATAACCAGACAACGAACTAGTTTTCCACTCTTCTCCTGATGTCTTTCCAACCAGTGGATAACCGGGAGAGCCACCTGCCGGTCGTAATCTTCACGGGAACAGGATTCTTTATCAGTAACACGAAGTTTAATAAGGTTTGAAGACGGGATACCACGTTTAGCCATGTAATATTTTGCCAGTTTGACACTATCCGATGCAGTACTATTCGCAATCACTACAACTTCGTGAGGTTCAAGGATTGCAAATACCTTGTGCGGCACAAGCATGGATAGAAGGACAGAAAGGCAAAATATGATCAAAACCCGAATCACGATTTGGAGTTTAAACCACCGATCAGTCATGTTTATGCTTTTTGTCATATTCCTCTGCATTTTTTTCTGACTTAAGAATATTAACTCCTCTTTCAGGGCTATTTCCCATTGAATTCAACTTCGTTGTCGTTTAACAAATTCAGACCTCGTCCATGCATCCTATGAGCCGCCCGGAGATAGAGAGCTTTGTATCGTTCAAGCATCACTTCAAGGCTGTAAGACTCACGGACGTGTCG
>JAYEMC010000075.1:0-4944 GCA_034717935.1 Pseudomonadota bacterium
AACCCGATGCCCCCATTCTTCCCGCGAGCTGCCTACCGAGAACGAGCATCCTGCTTGATGGAGTTGGGTAGCTACCATTTCGGGAAAAACCTTTCGGCTTGCGACCTACTATATGAAATATCCAGAGCCAGGCAAACAATTACATTAGAAAGCCCCGCCGGTATCCTTAACACTCTGGAAGCTTACTCTTTTGGTCAGCCGGAAGCCGATCACAACCACCCACTATAGCCGCCGGGCTCAATGCATAGCTTCAACCTCCTATCGGATTCTATAATAATAAAAAGAAAAAAGAGGGGTAAGTTTTCAGAAGTTGTTACCCAACATGTTACCCAGCCCCAAAAACAAAAAAGCACCTACAGCCAAATTGACCGTAAGTGCTTGATATTACTGGTGGGCCATCGGGGAATCGAACCCAGAACCTACTGATTAAGAGTCAGTTGCTCTGCCAATTGAGCTAATGGCCCGCAAGCCTTTTGCGACTGATGAGGATTCAGCGAAAAGGTTGTGAGCTTGTAGTAGAGATGGGGGTCTCTTGTCAATCTCTTTTTACTATTTAGCGACAAAAACAAGATGACCGCAAGACAATTCATCTTGCGGTCATCTTGTGAAACAGCCTAATGCGGGGGAGGGGGATTCGCAATTAAACATTTTCAGCAGAACATTTTCTAGTTTTTAAAACTGGAACATATTCTGCCCCCCCTAATACATTGAGAGGTACTCTTCAAGTTCCCAATCGGTAACTGCTGTACGATATTTATCCCACTCAGCTCGTTTGTGGGCGACATATTTTTCAAAGATATGTTCGCCCAGGGTTTCGCGAGCAATCTCATTTCCCTCGAAAGCGTCCAAAGCTTCTTCCAGGGAGGCCGGCATACTGTCGATGCCGGCGGCATCTTTTTCAGCCGGAGTCATATCGAAGATATTAACATTAACCGACGGAGGAGTCTCAAGGTTATTTTTGATTCCGTCAAGACCACAGTTAAGCATCATGGCAAAAGCGAGATAAGGGTTGCAGGTCGGGTCGGGGCAACGAACTTCTACCCTAGTTCCGAGACCACGAGAGGCCGGAATCCGCATCAGGGCGCTACGGTTACTGGCCGACCAGGCAACGTAAACCGGTGCCTCATAACCGGGTACCAGACGCTTATAGGAGTTAACCAGAGGATTAGTAACCGCCGCAAAAGCCCGGGCGTTTTTATTAATACCGGCAATGTATTGATAGGCGGCCTTGCTCAGTTCCAACTCACCATCGGCATCATAGAAAGCGTTGTTGCCTTCGAGGTCAAAGAGTGATTGGTTGGTATGCATACCGGAACCATTAATCCCGAAAACCGGCTTCGGCATAAAAGTCGCGTGCAAGCCATAAGATTTAGCAACGGTTTTGACAACCCATTTAAAGGTCACAGTATTATCAGCAGCTGTCACTGCATCAGCATATTTGAAGTTGATCTCGTGCTGACCTTCAGCTACTTCATGATGGGAGGCTTCAATCTCAAAACCCATCTTTTCCAGGGTATCGATAATTTCACGGCGACACTCAATGCCATCATCTTCCGCATCAACACTGAAATAACCGGCATTATCATTGGTAACCGTTGTCGGGCCATACTCGTCCATTTCGAAAAGGAAAAATTCGCACTCGGTTCCGACATTCATCGTGTAACCCATCTTTGCTGCGTCCGCCATCACCCGTTTCAGGTTGACCCGAGGACAACCAACAAACGGAGAGCCATCATGCTTATGGACATCACAGATAATCCGGGCAGTCGCAACCCCTTCCTTGTTACGCCAAGGCATAACGCAGAAAGTGTCATAGTCCGGGATCAAATACATGTCGGATTCCTGAATCCGGGCAAAGCCCTCAATCGAAGAACCATCAAACATCATTTGTCCATCAAGAGCCTTTTTCAACTGACTCACGGGGATTGCGACATTCTTCATAATACCGAAGATATCAACAAACTGGAGACGGAAAAAACGGACATTCTCTTCTTCTACAATTTTCAAGATCTCTTCTCTGGTCATACTATTACTCCTTTAGAAAAATTGGTTTCCGAACAGATATCCACTCAATTGAACACCCGCTTTTAACCATAAATTGGATCATTAATCAAGTTAAAGCATCACAATAATCACGATTCGCTAACGATTTCAGTCACAGCCTCAGATACGCGATGTCGCCGGGAAATGTTATTCCAGTTCGAATTCATCAACGTCATCGTAGGGCAGGTTTTTCCGTCCCAGCATTGCAATAATTTTCCCGACAATAAAACCGGTTGCAACAGCTATGACAATCGTAATACCAATCCCCATCATCTGACTGCCCTTATTTAAACCATCAACAATAAAAATAGCTGACAAACCACCTAAAAGTCCGGGCAGACCGTGCAAATTCATAACCCCGCAGGTATCAATACCTTTGATCAGGCTTTCGACTTTATTCTGTAAAATCGCAAAACCAAAGGTTGACAGAGCACCGGCCAAGATGCCGACAATGAACGCTTCCGGGAAACTTGCAACATCACAGGCGGAACCGATTGCGACACCACCAGCCAATGCTGCATTAGCAATATCAGCCGCAGAAATTTTTCCACGCAGACAAGTTGAAGCAAAATAGGTGGCGATGGTCGCACCGGAAAGGGCCAAGATTACATTGATTGCGGTGTGGGGTACGAGTTCCGGCGCAACCAGAGCTGAACAAAAACTGGGCCAGAATAACCAGAGGATCATGCTCCCGAGCAAGGAAAAACGGTCACTGGTAAAATCTGCTTCAACCGGTATATCAATCTCTTCTTTGGTCGTCATCGTCATGACCACGCCTAGCCCAAAAAGGGCACCGAAAGCATGAATAACAATCGACCCTCCGGTATCGATAAATGCGCCGGAAGGTATTAACCCTAAACCGTTTCCAAGAAGAAGCCATTCGTTAAATGCATAGCAGGGTATAAAAAGTAAACCGAGAAAAATATACTGGCCCATTTTCAGCCGGCCGAGAGGGGCCCCGGCACAGATAAGCAGGCTTGCCGCAGCAAACTCAGCAAGAATCAGGCTGTCAATTTCTGAACCTGAGCCACCCAAAATGCCAAAACTATCCTTAAAAATATAGAGAGGAATCGCAACGCTAACCAAAAGATAGGTTGCAGTTATGGCAGACCGCCCATACTTTTTAACAAATACCATGAGAAAGCCAAAGCCGGCCAAAAGCATTGCCATTATATGGATGGCACGATTATATTTTTGCACATCAACAACCTGCTCTAACTCTGCGGCGCCGGCAATGCCGGCAAACAGAAAAAAAACTGCCAAGATCAGAAATAATTTTAGAAATGGGTGAGTTTTAATCATGAAAAGAGATCTCTCCTTAGTTTACGTTAAAAGTTCTATTTCTCTTATAATAAATTTTGAGCCATCAAATCGCCTGACTCCCGCTTTCATCCGTTCTAATTCGGATACAACGTTTCAATTCTGTTACAAATATTTTACCATCACCGATACGACCATCGTCATGTTTGGCCGAACGTAAAATCGCTTCTATCGCGACATCGACAAACTCATCGTTACAAGCAATATCAATTCTCACTTTGGGCAATAAATTCGGCATCACCTTCTGCCCCCGATAGAGGCGTTCACTGTCGACTTGATCTTGGTGTTGGTGTTGACCATGTCCGGTCACCCGGCTGGTCGTAATCCGGGTGATGCCGGCCACCACCAACTCTTCCCTTACTTCATCCAGCTTATCGGGCTGAATTATCGCTGTCACAAGTTGCATCTCATCCCCCATTTACTAATTCAGATTTATCAGGCCATATCCGTGTTCGCCATGCAGGGTATGATCCATCCCCGACTTTTCAGCATTTTCAGACAAACGAAAACCCACAGTTTTCTCGACCACGACAATCAGAAGACCACTAACTACTATGCTGTAAATAATGGTTGCGCCCACAGCCTGAAACTGGACCAGCAACTGCTGAGCAACACTCCAGCCGGCACCGAATCCGGCTGCAGCTTCCTGCATCCAGCTTTCACGAACAAAGAAGACCAGAGCCAACGCCCCGAAAATCCCGGCTACACCATGAATACCAAAAGCGTCAAGGCTGTCATCGTAACCCATTTTTTCTTTGAGAAAGAGGCCAAGATAACAAACCAATGATGCACTCATACCAAGAACAATGGCCCCGGCCGGCTTAACCACTCCGGCCGCCGGCGTAATTACAACAAGACCGGCTAAAATTCCGCTAACAAGTCCCAACGTGGTGGCTTTCCCAAGATGAACCCCCTCAATAATAAGCCATGCGGTAGCCCCGGCCGCCGCCGCCACCTGGGTCACGGTCAGAGCCCTGGCCGTATCCAGCCCACTGGAGACTGCACTACCAGCATTAAAACCAAACCAGCCGACCCATAACAAACCTGCCCCCGTCAAAGTCATAACCAGATTATTAGGATGCATCGCCGTACTCGGATAGCCGCGCCGACAACCTAAGTAGAAGGCGGCAACCAGACCACTGACCCCGGCTGAGATATGAACGACCGTACCCCCGGCAAAATCAATCGCGCCGTCGGCTCCAAGATTAAAAATCCAACCATCCGGAGCCCAGACCCAATGACAAAGCGGGTTGTAGATCAAGATACTCCAGAGCACAATATAGAGACAATAACCCCGAAAAGTAACGCGTTCAGCGAAAGCACCGGCAATCAGAGCCGGCGTGATAATCGCAAATTTCCCCTGAAACATAGCAAAAACATACTCCGGTACGCCGCACTCGAGAATCACATCATCAATGCCACCTAAAAGAAAGTAGTCGGGATTCCAGCCGCACCAACCACCCAACACCCCTTTTCCAAACGACATAGAATAACCAAGAACCACCCACAACACTCCGATAATTCCCATCGCAGCAAAACTGTGCATCATCGTTCCCAGCACATTTTTAGTTCGTACCAGAC
>JAYEMC010000076.1:0-4914 GCA_034717935.1 Pseudomonadota bacterium
GCCGCTCTTCAACCAGAGAAACAAAAAGCCCCCTATCCAAAACTGACAACTCATTTGCGCTCGGCATTACGAAGATAAAAATATATTTCAGCCACGCCATCACAAAACACCCTTAAAATGATCCTCAAATCATCGATAAAACAATTGACATCTTTCCAACAAAGATGCATTGTATTAACATTGTAGCAACCAAAACAGATACCTGAAGGCAAACGACAATAGCAAGCATAAAATTTTTTTCACAAAAAAACTCTATGCACAAGAATCAAGACCAAATCAAAGCGGCACCATGGGTTGAGTCAGGAAACCACTTTTGTAATGAAGAAAAATGGGCCGAAGCCACCAATTGCCTACTCCATGCTCTAAAAATAGACCCTTACAACCCGGCAACTCACGCTTTCATAGCAACCATCTATAAACATCAGCAGATGATTGAACAGGCTCAATCAAGTTACCAACGCGCCCATGATCTTGCCCCAGAAAATCCAGATTATCTTTACAATCTAGCCCTTTTTCACCAAGAAACAGGAAACTTACCCCCTGCAAAAACCCTCTATCTCACTCTCTTAAATAAACATCCCGACCATGCTGACGCCAATGCTAATCTGGGCCTCCTCTACCAGGACATGAATCAAACTGAACTGGCCCGGCATTACTATGAACAAGATCTAAAACTCCGACCTGACGACGCCGACTCCCACTTCAACCTGGCTTTAATTAATCTATTAACCGGCAACTACGAAGTTGGCTGGCATGAGTACGAGTGGCGTTTCAAAAGAGATGTAGCCAAACGTACCTATCCTCATACTTACAAGCAACCACGTTGGCAAGGGAAGTCTTTTTCCGGGAAAACCCTGTTCATTCACGGCGAACAGGGTTTTGGTGACAATCTCCAATTTCTCCGTTACCTACCACTGGTAAAAGAGTTGGGTGGCAAGGTTATCTTAGAAACCCACCGTCCTCTAGCTCCACTTATAAAAGATTTTCCCGGTATCGATAAACTTCTTATCTACAACCCTGAGCAACCAGCCGAGACCACATTTGATTATTATGCCCCTCTGCTCAGTTTGCCGGGGATATTTAAAACCACAACAAGCTCAATTCCTGCACAAACCCCTCTGCTGAAGGCCCCAACTCAACTATGTGAAAACTGGTCCTTACGTCTGACATCACCGCGCATAAAAGTTGCTCTGGTCTGGAGTGGGAACACTTTACGATCTTGCTCGGCAGAAAATTTTCTACCGCTTTGCGAACTCGTTGGGTTTGATTTTTACGGCCTACAAACAGGCCCCCCAACCAAAGAGTCCCAAGTCCTCCACAAGTGCTCGGGATTCCAACAAAACTTAGGTCCAGAGCTCAACAGCTTTGCCGACACCGCTGCAATCATCAGCCAACTCGACTTGATCATCACTATTGATACGGCAACCGCTCACCTGGCCGGGGCTATGGGGCACAAGGTTTGGGTACTCCTGCCTTTTGCCCCCGACTGGCGCTGGTTTCTTGAACGTAGTGACTCCCCCTGGTATCCCAACATGCGTCTCTTTCGCCAACCTGAACCGGGAAACTGGCAACCAGTCATTTCGTTAATCAAAAGCGAGCTCGAACAATTCGGGCACCATAATCTTCTTGAGAAACTCAACAAAGAGTGTTAGGGTCCATATTAAAATCTAAATTCGAGCCTAAATACAGGGTGGAGATTATGAATAACTTAACTGTACAAAAGGACATTGTCCCCATCGGTGATTTTAAGGCAAGCCTGCCAAAATACCTGAAAAATGCCCAGAACACAGGTCACCCATTAATTATAACCCAGAACGGCAGACCAGCCGGCGTATTACTTTCACCCTCTGAATACGATAAACTTACCCATAATAGATCCTTTCTGAAATCTTTAAATCAAGGCTTAACTGATTGTGAGTCCGGCTCCGTCTACAGCACGACAGAGTTAAGGGCTGAATTAATCAAAAAAAGATCCTTGAGAGGTTCTGAATGACTCTAGGAAGCTGTCCGAGAATAGGATTTTTTTCTCAGATCAAGGCATGCGAAGAAAATTACCGCAGGCATACATTAAGTATTCCGAGGATAATTTTTTGAGCATAACGCAGATATGGGGAAAAAAGACATTCTCGGACAGGCTCCTAGTCTGGGCCAGAGAAGCCTTGAACAAGTTAAATGAAATCGAAGAATTTATCGCTACCAATAACCCTGAACGAGCTGAATCCTTCATCGACTACTTAATATCACAGGGTGAGTCAATTGTTCTTAACCCCCAAATTGGCCGTAGCATCCCTGAAATTTCAGATCCTGAGATAAGGGAAATTATTGCCAAAAAATATCGTATTGTCTATAAAGTAACACATGAACAAATTGAGATTTTAACCGTTTTTGAAGGTCACAAACTACTTAGAATTGACGAGCTTATCATTGACCTGTAAAACACATAATATCGGTATCGGCTGGCAACTACATGATCGCACCGGATGGGGGGGCTATGGGATCAACCTGGCGCTGCAACTTTTGTCGAGGCCTAACTACCTGCCAACCCTGCTCTTCCCTCCCGGACGCCTGCCGGAACACCCCCTGCACCACGAAAGGCTGACCCCGATTATTACAAATTTCAACCAACTGGCAAGTGCCTTAAAAAGGACACCGGGATTCAAGCCCCAGAGTGAAAATCTAACCATCCTGCACGGTTTAGGCAATAATTTCACTCATAACGAAAGTCCGCTCGCAAGCACGCGGGAAGCTGGAGTAATCTTTTTTGAAAACACCATTTTCAACGATGTTGCAAAGGAGCGTGCTAAACGTTTTCCCTTGATAATCACCGGTTCACACTGGAATGGGGAGATTCTCAAAAAAAACAATTTTCCGGAACAGATAGAGACTGTAATTCAGGGCATTGACCCAACCACTTTTCATCCGGCCCCAAAATCTGGTATTTTCAGGAATCGCTTTGTCATCTTCTCCGGGGGCAAACTCGAATATCGTAAAGGCCAGGATATTGCGATCGCGGCGTTTAAAATCTTTCAAGAACGCCACCCCGAAGCTCTGCTCCTTACGGCTTGGCACAACAGCTGGCCTGAAAGTATGGCCGAAATAACTACAGCAGGCTATGTCTCAGGTCTGCCGGACAGTAAACAAGACCAGCAACAGGCAATTGCTGGCTGGCTGCTCAATAATGGATTAAAAGAGGATAGTTTTATAGTGTTACCTGAAGCCCCGAATATCTATATGGCCCCGGTTATGCGCGAAGCCGATGTCGCCCTTTTCCCGAACCGGGGTGAAGGCGGCACTAATCTGGTCGCGATGGAGGCCTTAGCTTGTGGGATTCCAACTATCCTGGCAGCTAACAGCGGCCAACTTGACTTCGCTGATGCAAATATCTGCTACCCGATCAAAGAACAGGGAAAAGTGAAAGCAACAACAAACATGCCTGGAGTTGAGGGCTGGGGAGAAAGCAGTATTGAGGAGATCGTTGAAACCCTGGAAGAGATCTATGACAATCCCAACCTAGCCCAACAACGCGCCAGACAGGCCACAAAACATATGCAAGATTTCACCTGGAAAAATCAGGTTGACAAATTGTTACAGAAACTAAATGAATTTTTCACCAACAATCAATAAGTAAATATGAGCCAACAGCCAACCCAAAATCTGAAGCATTCCAAAGCATCAACGATTACTGGCATCATTTTCAGCAAAGACCGAGCCCTGCAGCTGGATGCCGGGTTGCGCTCATTTTTTCGCCACTGCCAAGATCACGACACCATTAGCATAAAGATTATTTATACCTGTTCCAGCAACTTTTTTGCCGACCAATACCAAGAATTAAGCCGCGAACACCAAAAGTGTGATTTCGTCAAGGAAGAGGATTTTAAAACTGATCTTATCGCTGCAATAAAGGGAGCTGAACATACTCTTTTTCTGGTTGATGACAATATCTTTACGCAAAATTTCACCATTCAGGAAACCACGCAACAACTCATCAATAATAGTGAAGTTCTGGCTTTTTCATTACGCCTGGGGCGCAACACCAAAGAGTGCTACATCCTTAACACCAGACAGCCGCTACCCGATTTCACGACGAATGCCCCCGGCAATATTCTCCATTTCAACTGGACCAGCGCCGAGGGTGATTTTGGCTTTCCGCTTGATGTCTCAAGCTCAATCTACCGGGTTAGCGATCTCATGCCACTTGTGCAACGCCTTGATTTTCATGACCCTAACACCCTTGAACTCTACCTTTCACACCATAAAAACATCTATGAAAAGATAGCCCCAAAACTGGCTTGCTTCAACAACTCAGTCACCTTCTGCAACCCGGTGAACATTGTCAATACCTCATGCATCTGCCGGGCTGGGGAGCGGCAGGAATATTCAAGTTTAGAGTTCGCCAAACTCTTTGCCCAAGGCCTGCGTATTGATATCGAAAAATTCACCCAGTTTATCCCAGGCGGCTGCCATCAGGAAGCCGAACTAAGCTTCTTCAAGCCGCAAGCGACAGCTAGTTCCTTGCAACAAAGTACAGAAAAGATACTCAACTCAAGCGAAGATGATTTCGAAAAAGCTCTACACCTGACCCAAACCTTTATAAAAATGGGTTTAAAAAATGATGCCGACAATGTCTTTAGCACCTATCTGAAAACTCATCCAGAAGATAGAGAACTCGTTGAAGCCGTCACCTGGTGGCAAATAAAAGAGCATAACAACGAAACCTCACGACCCAGAATATCAGTAATCATTCCGGCTCACAATTGTGCTGCGACTATCAGTGACAGTTTAACCAGTGTCAGCCGAGCATTTACTTTTTGCGAAAGCATCGTCGGCCCGATTGAACCTGAAATAGTTGTTGTTGACGACAACTCCTCTGACAATACGAAACAAGTTTTACAAATTAGTCAACAAAACTGCCCA
>JAYEMC010000077.1:0-4904 GCA_034717935.1 Pseudomonadota bacterium
CCGCACACGATCACGCCTCAACCCCCAATCTTAAAAAGTTTCTGGCTCCCGCTCCATGTCCTCTTGAGTTTTGCCGGCAACGCGTTCCTGGCCTTAGGCTTTGGGGTCGCAGTAATCTACCTGCTGCAAGAACACCTTATAAAAAAGAAAAAAATAAAAGGAATTTTCCGTAAACTACCCGCCTTGCAAAGACTGGACGAATTGAACTACCTCTGCCTGCGCCTTGGGTTCCCCCTACTCACATTGGGGATTATCAGCGGCTCCGTCTGGGCTTCCTACGCTTGGGGGGCGCATTGGAGCTGGGATCCAAAAGAGACCTGGTCTCTGATCACCTGGCTCCTTTTTGCCGCACTTTTACATGGCCGGATGAATTCAGGTTGGCGCGGCCGTAAAGCCTCGCTCCTGACAATTGTCGGTTTTGTCGCCATAATGTTCACTTTTCTAGGGGTCAATCTTCTGTTGAGCGGCCTCCACAGCTACGCTCATTGACCCATTATGCATATTGTAAGTTTAGGACTTAACCATCAAACCGCACCGGTTGAAACCCGGGAGCGGCTGGCTTTTAAGAGCGAAGCTCTACCCGCAGCCCTGCAGCAACTCAAAGAAGAGGCCGATTTAAGTGAAGGCCTTATTCTTTCGACCTGCAACCGGGTCGAATTGTGCGGTATCAGCCAAAACTTAGATCAATGCCGCGACAAACTGATCAATTTTCTGGCCCGCTATCACCAGATTCCGGCTGAAACGTTCGCCGACAAACTCTACTTTCACGCTGATACAGATGCCATCCGCCACGGTTTTCGCGTCGCCTCAAGCCTTGATTCAATGGTCGTCGGTGAACCCCAGATTCTGGGCCAGCTTAAAGATGCTTTTTTTATCGCCTCGGAATCGAGTTGCACCGGCCTCATACTTAACCGTTTTATGCACCGTTCCTTCTTTATCGCCAAGGAGATCAGAACAAAAACTAAGATCGCAAGCTGTGCGGTCTCGGTCAGTTTTGCCGCAGTCGAACTCGCAAAGAAGATTTTCGGCGATCTCAATGGTATGAAAGTGATGCTGATCGGAGCCGGTGAAATGTGCGAACTGGCAGCCCGGCACTTTGTTAATCAGGGAGTCGACCAGGTTCTGGTGACCAATCGCACCTTCGGCCGGGCTCAGGAGCTAGCCGCTGAATTTTCCGGCATCGCCATCCCCTTTGAAAAATTCCGCCAGGAGCTTGATCAGGTTGATATCATTTTAAGTTCAACCGGCTCACCCGACTATCTGATCAGCCCTACGGAACTTGCGCAAGCCTTAAAAAAGCGGCGCAACCGCCCCATATTCCTGATCGATATTGCCGTCCCCAGAGACATTGATCCAAAAGTCAACGATTTAGATAATATCTACCTTTACGATGTGGACGATCTCCAGGATGTGGTCACTGAAAATCTTGATCAACGCCAGCATGAAGCCCAGCGAGCCGAAGTCCTGGTTGATCTCGAAGTTGATAAATTCGAGCAGTGGCTCGCCTCACTCGCAGTCACCCCGACAATTAAAAAATTACGCGACCAGATCAAACAGATCAGCGAACAGGAACTCAAGAAAACCATGGCCGGTTTTCCCGATTTAAGCAATAAAGAACGCCGCCGCCTGGAAGCCATGGTCAATGCGATCGGCAACAAATTTCTCCACCACCCGCTAAACTACCTCAAATCTCAAGATGGCAGCGGCGAAAGCCTGCCCGCAACCACCATTCAAAAAATATTTCATCTGACTGAAAATGAAAACAAATAAGGAGAGCCCCTATGACTGATAAACAAAAAATTACTATCGGCACCCGAGGCAGTGCCTTGGCCCTGTGGCAGGCCAACTGGGTTAAAAGTGAACTTGAACGCGAGTATCCCGGTATTAAAGTCGGCCTTACGGTAATCAAAACCAAAGGCGATAAGATTCTTGATGTACCCCTGGCCAAGGTTGGCGGCAAAGGTCTCTTTGTTAAAGAGATTGAGGATGCCCTGCTCAGCCACGATATTGATCTGGCGGTACACAGCATGAAAGATGTCCCGACTGAACTTCCCGAAGGCCTCAAGGTAGCGATTTTCCCGCCCCGCGAAGACCCTCGTGACGCTTTCTTCTCGCACACCGGTAAAAATTTAAAAGAGATGCCGAAAGGGGCGGTTATCGGAACCAGCAGCCTGCGCCGCATCGCCCAAATTCTAAACGCTTACCCTCACCTTAAAACCAAAGATCTACGCGGCAATGTCGACACCCGCTTGAAAAAACTTGAACGCGGCGAATATGACGGCATCATTTTGGCCTATGCCGGCGTCAAACGCTTAGGCTGGGCCGATAAAGTCACCGAACTATTAGACCCAATCATCTCTTTGCCGGCAATCGCCCAGGGGGCTTTGGGCATCGAAACCCGCATTAATGATGATTTCAACAACCAGCGCCTGGCCTTTTTCCATGACCCCAAAACCGCCCTCGCCGTGCGCACCGAACGAGCCCTCTTAAAAACTCTGGAAGGCGGCTGCCAGGTACCGATAGCAGGCCATGCCACGGTTGATGAAAACAATCAAATCTCCCTCACCGGCCTGGTCGCAGCTCTTGACGGACGTAAAATCATCAAGGAGACAGCTAACGGCCAAGAGCCTGAAAAATTAGGTGAAAGCCTGGCCCGCACCCTTTTACAACATGGAGCCGGTGAACTTTTAGAAGAGTGTTTCGCCGCTAACCCTGAGATCTAGGAGCCTGTCCGAGAATAGAAAATACCTAAAACAAAAGCATGACCACGAAACACACGAAATACACGAAAGGTTTTTTTCGTGATTTTTCGTGTATTTCGTGGCTAAAACAGTTTTAACCGAACAGTAGCCACCATGCCAAGCAGCAATCAAGATAAATATCCCTTAAAAAACCTCCGCATTCTGGTCACCAGACCGGAATCTCAGGCCCGAGACTTTATGGCTCAACTTGAACAAGCCGGAGCAATCCCGATTCTGCTGCCGACCATCAAAATCATTGATCCGCCAAGCTGGGAGCCGGTCGATACGGCAATCAGACAACTTGGCCGTTATCAATGGTTGCTTTTAACCAGTGTAAATGGCGTTAACTACTTTTTTCAACACTTGCAGGAGAAAGGCTTAAGCTATAAAGATTGTGCCCACCTGACAACCATCAGCGTCGGCCCGAAAACAGCCCACGCCGCCGCCGAAATCGGCCTGAAAAGTGATCTGATCGCTAAAGAGTATGCCGCCGAAGGTATTATTGAACTTTTTGCCGACCGCGATATCAGAAAACAAAAAATCCTCCTGCCCAGGGCTTTAAAAGCCCGTGAACTCCTGCCCGAAAGTTTACGCCGGAAAGGCGCTGTAGTCGATGTCGTACCCGTTTACGAAACTATCTTTCCACCCGAATCAGCCCATAAGCTCAATCAGTTGCTGAATCAAGAAAGTATCGACCTCATCACCATCACCAGCGCCTCAAGCGCCGCCAACCTGATCAAACACTGCCACAACCCTCAGACCCTGGAAAAATTAAAAAGATTACCCACCGCCTGCATCGGCCCAATCGCCGCTAAAACTGCGACTGAAGTCGGTCTCAACGTAAAAATTGTAGCGCAAGATTACACCAGCGAAGGTTTGCTTTCCGCCTTGATTCGATACCGGTAATTGCTCTTACATCAATTTTTCTGATCCGCTATACACCTCTTCAACTTTTAAAGCCACGGCAGCATGGCCAGGATGTTTTTCAGGGTTCCAAGTTTTCATATCATCAAAAAGCTCACCTTCTCTGTGATATTCAATAGTACCTTTGGCCTGATATGCCTTACCATCCTTAGTGATAAAAAGGACTGATCCCTTATTGCCGGAAAAAATATTTTTTTTGGTCTTAGAAAAATAATTATCAGCAATAACAATCAAATTTTCACCGTATCTGGCTGTGCAGGTGATATACACTGAGTTTGGGGTACCCTCTTTATCAACTGTCGAAAAAATGATTCTTTCTTCTCGATTTATCCACGCTTCATCGACTATTTTCGGTAATTTTGCCATTTTCCAGAGTCCTTTTATTATGATTATACCTATTTCCGTAACAAAGCCCGCAAATGCTCTAATGCGACATCAAGTTGATCGCCTTGAGGACCGCCGGCCTGGGCGAGTTCGGGTTTGCCGCCGCCTTTGCCACCGACTTTTGCGGCGAGTTCGCGAATCAGAGTGCCGGCCGGATATTTTTTCTGCCAAGTCTTGCCGACATGAACAATGAGAATCGCTTTGCCCGCATGAGTCGCCCCGAGCAGAGTGATACCGTCGCTGTTCTTCTGCTTGTAAGCATCCATAACCTGGCGCATCTCTTTAGGATCATCACACTCGACCCGTTTCACTAAAACCGGAATCCCGTTAATCTCTTCAACGGGAACCACACTCCCTCCACCGCCGCCAACGCTGGCGCTAACCAGTTTCTCCTTCAATGAGCTGATATCTTTTTGCTGCTCTTTGTTTTGCTCAAGCAAACGTTCAACCCGCTCGACCAGCTCTTCAGGAATTCCTTTGAGAGAAGTTGCGGCTTGCCGCATAATCTTTTCTCGCTGATTGACATAATTCCAGGCCGCAATCCCGGTCAGGGCTTCGAGGCGACGCACCCCGGCGGCGATTCCTGTTTCACTGATAATTTTACAAAAACCGATGTCGCCGGTGGACTCAACGTGGGTTCCGCCGCAAAGTTCAATGCTGGCCTCCCCCATGCTCACCATCCGCACTTTACTGCCATATTTTTCGCCAAAGATCGCCATCGCACCTTTTTTTATGGCTTCATCCATGCTTGTTTCTTCAGTGTAAACCGAACGATTGGCCATGATTTCGCGATTGACGAGCAGTTCAATCTCTTCAAGTTCTGCTTCAGTTAAAGCGGAAAAGTGACTGAAATCA
>JAYEMC010000078.1:0-4898 GCA_034717935.1 Pseudomonadota bacterium
CGTGTGGCGGCCTGCTGCCGCCTAAGACCTGCTTCAAAGACCATGTGCCCCGAGCAACATTTTTTGGGAGTTGCCAGATATTTTTGAAAAAAATTGATTTTTTTTAATCCTTATATCGGAATTCTAGTTAATTTTCTCAGTGTACGCCTCTTGTACAGTCTCCTATCCCTTGTGTCCTTTCGTTTCGCTTCATACATGAGTTTGTCGGCGCGGGCCAGTAGGGTTTCGGAAGTGTCACCGGATTTGTACTCGGCGATTCCTGCACTGATAGATATTGAAATATCCGTTTTGCTTGCGTTCAAAGTGCAATTAATATGTTCGCGGATCTTATCCATCAAGCGTGCTGCTGTTTCAGCATCACATTTCTGAAACAGGATCACGAACTCATCACCGCCCCAGCGGGCGATAATATCACTTTTTCGGATATGCTCTTTGGCTGTTAAGGCGATGGATTGTAATGTCCGGTCGCCGGCCAGATGCCCCTGACTGTCGTTGATTTTTTTGAAATTGTCCAGGTCAAACAGCGCCAGCGAGAGACCTGGAGTATGGCGACCGATGTTATCCAGAGCGTGAGCGAAGAGTACATCGAAATACTGACGGTTAATCAAGCCTGTTAACTTGTCGATTTTGGCCATCGCTTCCAATTGAAATTGGAAACGGTGGATAGTGAAGCTGCTGATGAGCAACACCAGTATTGTTATTCCCGCACTAATCAGCAGATTCGTGTAGAGGGCTTGACGAATTGGCTTGAGGGCTTGATCTTCTCTCTGCTCGACTAACAGAAACCAATTTAGTTCGGGAATGTAGCGGTATGAAAGTAAAATATTTCCCTGTTCATCTTCATATGTCAGGAAACCGGTTTTTCCGGTTAGAATTTTTTTTGCGACCGCGTCAATACCCGGCATTTTCTGGATATTGACTTTGTCAATCATCGATTTTTCCGGGTGGCTTTTGATCTCTCCGTTACGATCAACGAAATAGACATTTCGTTGATAACTATCTTTGTAACGATCGATCATCGTTGCCACACTTACCACATCCAGGCCCAGGCCGGTTACGCCGGTATAATTGCCGCTGTAGTCATAAAGTTTGTGGTTGATAAAGATCGTCAGGTGATTGCGGTTGGCCTCATTGTTGTCTACCTCAACCCTGTAATTTCCAGCATGGGATTCCATAGTGAAGAACCAACTGTCTTTTGGCACCTTTTTTGAGACTGTTTTTAGAACTCCGTCGAAATGATAATAGTGCTGGGTTTTTGCCGAAACCAGAAAGGTTGAGGCGGCCGCATATTTATTTTGAATTTCAGCCAGGTACTTGATTATTTTATCAACATTTTTTTCGCCTTCATCTATCCAGTCCTTGAGAAAGGTATCATTTGCCATCATCGAAGATATGTATATCGGCCTCAACAGACTTGCCTGGATCTCTGAATAGATATTGTTGCTGGTTAGCGGTAGTTCGTTGTTAACCAGGGCCGAGCGCACTGAGTTGCTGGAGACGTAGTAGTTGGCAAGGTTTACGGAAACGAAGCCGGCAACCAAGATTGTGCCGATAATAATGATCAGTTTCCAACGTGATGTGAGCAGATGCATCTTGTCTCTTTTAATCATGTAGCCTCATTTTTTCTGGTTGATTCTCCGCTGTATGCCGGTTGTTGAGGTTTTTGCAGGACTTTGGTGTCGGCTGGAACTGAGGAGGTCAGCCAGACGTTGCCGCCGATTACCGAGCGCGCTCCGATGATGGTGTCGCCGCCCAAGATGGTGGCTCCGGCATAGATGATAACCTCATCTTCGATGGTTGGGTGGCGTTTGGTGTTGCGCAGGCTTTCACCGGCGTCTCGGGGCAGGGAGAGAGCGCCTAAAGTAACTCCTTGGTAGATTCGCACCCGCTTGCCGATTCTGGTGGTTTCGCCGACGACAATTCCGGTACCGTGATCGATGAAAAAACTTTCATCGATATGAGCTCCGGGGTTGATATCGATGCCGGTCAGGTTGTGAGCATATTCGGTCATCATACGAGGTAAAAGAGGAACATCAAGATGATGGAGCTGATGGGCCATACGGTAGATCGAAATAGCAAAAAGACCGGGGTAACTGAAAATCACCTGGTCGACACTCTTGGCCGCCGGGTCACCTTCGATGGCGGCGCGGACGTCGGTTGCCAGAATGCCGCGTAACTCCGGCAGTTGTTTGACAAAATCGGAGGCTGCGTCAAGGCCGCGCTCCTCACAGTTTACACAACTGTCATGGTAGCGCAGACAGTCGTGACGAATCGCCAGAATAATCTGATTTCCGAGCATCTCATGGAGTTCGGAAAGCTCCTGTCCGAGATAGTATTTAAGGTTTATCGGGTCGATTCGGGTTTGCGTAAAGTAGCCGGGGAAAAGAATTTTGCGCGCCTGTTTGATGATTTTGATTGTATCATCGCGCAACGGAATCGGTTGTGGGGCCAAATGCTCAAAACATTCACCGCTGAGGCAGGTTTTAGTCAGCTGGTTGACAACCTTATGCAGTTTTTCCCGGTGTCGGTCAAGATAGATTGCCGGATTCTGACAGTGGTCGGCAAGTTGGTTGTCTGACATGGTCAAATCTCCCGTTTTGGTTTTAAACTTTGAGCCTTCTGCCTCTGTGCCTTGGGTTGTGGGCGGGGTCCGCATTAACTAAAAGGTGATAACACTCTTAACCGTTCAACAATCGGCGGCAGTTGTTTGATGATTTCATTAATATCCTCTTCTGTATTGTAGATGCTGAGGCTGAAACGGATTGAGCCGTGCGCCATCGTGAAGGGGACGCCCATGGCTCGCATGACGTGGGACGGTTCAAGAGAGCCGGAGGTGCAGGCTGAGCCTGAAGAGGCGCAGATGCCGAATTCATTGAGCATCAAAAGTATACTTTCCCCCTCAATATTGGCAAAGCTGATGTTGCTCGTGTTGGGGGTGCGTTGTTTGATCGTGCCGTTGATTTTGGCCTCCGGGATACGCTTGATTAGTTCACCCTCAAGGCGGTCACGCAGATCTTTGACCCTGGTGTTTTCCTCTTTCATATTCTCGCCTGCCAGTTCACAGGCTTTGCCCAGGGCGATAATTCCGGGGACGTTTTCGGTTCCGGCCCGGCGCCCTTTTTCCTGGTGGCCGCCGATCATAAACGGGGTAAATTTAGTTCCTTTGCGGACATAAAGAGCGCCAATGCCTTTTGGGGCATGGAGTTTGTGGCCGGAGAGCGAAAGCATGTCGATGGCGCTGTCATTTAGGTTGATGGGCAGTTTGCCGACGGCCTGGACGGCGTCGGTATGGAACGTGATGCCCCGCTGGCGGCACAGTTGGGCGATCTCTTCAGCCGGAAAAATAACTCCGGTTTCGTTGTTAGCCCACATGATCGAGACCAGAGCGGTGTCCGGCGTCAGACTCTCTTCAAGAGCTTCCATATCCAAGCATCCGTCACCGTCGACGGCAATTTCGCTGATCCGATAACCCTGCTTGCTTAAAGAACTTAGCAGAGAACCGATGGCTGGATGCTCAACTCGGCTGGTGACGATATGACGTTTGCCGGGATCGGCGGCGAGTGCGGCATGGACTGCCGTGCTGTCGCTTTCGGTGCCGCAACTGGTGAAAATGATCTCATCAGGGCGCGCCCCGAGCAGTCTTGCAACCTGGCTCCGGGCCTCTTTTAGTTTGGGGCCGACGCGGCCGCCGACCGAGTGCATGCTTGAGGGGTTGCCATACTCTTCGCAAAAGAACGGCTGCATGGCCGCAAAAACTTCTTCGTCTATTCGGGTGGTGGCGTTATTATCAACGTAGATGGGCTTCATTTGGAGACCTCCTCGACGACGATTTCCGGGGTGACAAACTCCTTGAGTTTGGCCTCGACCAGGTTTTTCAGCGTGATTGGTGCCGATTTACAGGATGAGCAGGCTCCACGAGTTGCGACCTGTACCCGATTGCCGATTATATCAATCAATTCGATATCGCCGCCGTCAAGCTGGAGTGACGGCCGAATCTCTCGTTCGATGGTCTCTTCAATGAGGCGCATTTTCTGGATATTAGAGAGCTCTTTTTTCTCTTCCGGTTGGGGTTTGTGCTGTACCTCGAGAATGATTTTGGCGATATCCCCGTGGCAACGTTCACAGCCGCCGCCGGCTTTGGTAAAGTTGGTTACCTCTTCAACTGTCTGCAGGCGGTTTTCCGAGATCGCCTTGATAATTTCAAGGTCGGTTACGCCGAAACATTCGCAGATGACGGTGCCCTCTTTCTCTTCGATCGGGGTGCCGCGGTAGCAGGCGATGGCTTTTTCCAAAGCCTCATGACCCATTACCGAGCAGTGCATCTTCTCTTTCGGCAGTCCTCCCAAGTAGTCGGCGAGCTCTTGATTGGTGATTTTTTCCGCTTCTGCAATGGTTTTACCGATCATCATTTCGGTTAAAGCCGATCCCGAGGCGATGGCGCTGGCACAGCCAAAGGTTTTAACCTTGGCCTCGGCGATACGTTTCTGATCGTCAAGTTTAAAGGTCAGACGCAGAGCGTCACCGCATGAAAGTGATCCGACATCGCCGATGCCGTCCGGATTTTCGATTTCGCCGATGTTGCGCGGGTTTAAAAAATGCTCTTTTACTTTGTCTGTGTATTCCCACATGGTACTCGCTCCTTTTAAAATGTCATTCCGGCGAAAGCCGGAATCCAGTAGATATGTTTATTCTGCCTTACTCGGACTGACAACGAAATCCTGGAACTTGATTTAAAATTTGTGCTAATCAGTGTTCATTTGTGGTTAAAAAAAAGGGAGCCACAGATTAACACAAATGGACACAGATTAAATCACTTGATTATGTTCTGTTAATTCGGGTTAGCAGGTAATTGCGATCTAATCTTGATAATATTAGTTTGTTTTATAAAAATCAAGTGT
>JAYEMC010000079.1:0-4871 GCA_034717935.1 Pseudomonadota bacterium
GATATCGGGTTATTTCCCTCCACTTCTTAAGCAAAATTTTTGTTTTTCCAGCGCTCACTACGCCAAAATTGCGAAACTCGTTCGTACCTCACTCAAACAGTCGCAATTTCTTGGCTCCGTTCGCTGGGAAAAACGACAAAATTTTGCGAGACGTTCCGGAAAACAACCCGAAATCCCTAGAAATTGTTACAGCAAAATTCAAACCGGACAGTACTAAATATTTACATAAAAAAGCCCCACCAATTTTTTGGCGGGGCTTTTTATGCAAAATCGCTTTTCGATGATCTTGACTTAATATCGTTTAAACCTCTTTACGCCGTCTCCGGACAAGCACCAAGGCACCAAAACCAGAGGTCAGAAGCCACACCGCACCGGGTATGGGAACTGTTGTGGAAGTACGATCATAAAAAGTCAGGTGCGACAACATAGGCGAAGAAGGCAACACGAAATTAGCGGGATCTGCTGAACCATAAGTCCAGCTCATAGTAAAGGGATCGGCCACAGTATTGATCTCAGTACCATCCAGCTTAAACAAATAAACATAACCGCCGCTACTGTTGTCGCAGTTAAGCGCACCCGAACCACCTTTAAAAAGAACGTACCCCGGCAAATCAGTTCCTGCGGCAAAAGTGACGGTCCAGGAAGTACCAAAATTATCGTCAACGGTGCTCACATTAAAATTAGAGCCATCACCAGTCCAGTCCCAGTAACCATCATCTTGAATTACGCCCTCGTACGCATATTTAGCCCAATCACTAATAAGGTCGGAACCTAAATATACCCTATCTCCTCTTCCCAGACTATAGTCTCCTGAGACGCCAGAACAATCAAATGATGCCACAAAAGTGTATGCCATTGCCGGGCCCACGCCAACCAACATCACCAAACCGATTAGTAATCCCGAAAGCCATCTTTTTTTTGTCTCTTGATTTTTCATAGTCCCCTCCTGCTAAAACCGCACAAGAAGTAAAATCTTGAAAAGTTATCTCATATCTCGCTCTTTAATAACAATACTAGCCAACTATTACAATCAGGCAAAAGTATGAATTTGCAAAAAAAGTATTCATTGCAAATTCATACTTTCGTACTAAGAATAAGCCAGATTTACGCGGTCTGGGCTTTGCGCCAACCGGCCGCAGTAAAAGATTTCATCCGGTCAATACTCCAGCTCTTCATGGTTTCGAAATATTTTTTCTTATCGACCTTGGCCAAGGCGATAATCTCCTGACGCTCACGTATGCTCTCGGCCATATCGGTCGGCGACATTCCCTGCCAGGTTGAATAACGGCTATCAAAAAGATATTCCGGCGTAACCAACTCTTTCTCAATGCCATGCTTGTCGAGGAGATAGACAGCCAGCTCCATATCGTAATCAATCAACCAACCATTATCTTCAAGCATGGTGGCAGCATCAAATTCCGGTTTTTCCTGACACTCGGGACAATAAACTTTATTGATCACCGCTGCCGGTAAAACATTGTCAAGATTGCTGAATTGAGCACTCTGATGACCACCTGCACACTGTTGTTTAATCTCTATACACATGATGAATCTCCTCTTTTAAATAAGATTTAAATGCCTCGTAAAAACGATTAACCCTATACACTTTATCCTATTTAACATCAGACCGATGCTTTGTCAAGAAAAAGTTTTCTTAAAAAAATCACGGGATGGCTAAGTAAAAATTTCGATAGACAAGTTGTTGTGTTTTGCCGGGCGCGAGACTATACATACAGTATGTCGAGTGTCTGGCAAAACACAACAACGCAGGATATCGGAACTTTTTACAACGCCATCAACGATGGCTGTTGATTGCGTCGCGCAACTCTAGCGCTGCCTGTCGAGCCGCCTCGGCAAAATCTTCCCCCGAGTCGGCATAGATAATACCCCGGGATGAATTAATCACCAATCCAGCCCCATGTCTATCCAGGCCTGCCTGCATTACCGCCGCCAGATCGCCCCCTTGTGCGCCAATTCCGGGCACCAGTAAGGGGATATCACCAACCTTCTCCCGTACGCGAGCGAGCTCGGCCGGCCAAGTGGCTCCCACCACCAATAAAATATTGTGATTTTTATTCCAGGAGAGGGCGGCCAATTCAGCCAGCTTGAGATAGAGCGGCTCGCCGTCAACCGCAAGCCCTTGCAGATCTCGGCCTCCGGGATTTGAGGTACGACAGAGGATAACCACCCCCTTTTCCTGGTATTTGAGAAAAGGCTCAAGTGAATCTCCGCCAAGATAGGGATTGACAGTAACCGCATCGGCCTGATAACGTATAAAGGCTTCAACGGCATATTTTTCCGCCGTACTGCCGATATCGCCCCGTTTGGCATCAAGAATCACCGGAATATCAGGATAATTTTCATGGATATAGTTGATCGTCAGCAAAAGTTCCAACTCGGCCCCAGCCGCTGCATAGTGTGCAATTTGAGGCTTATAGGCACAGACGAGATCGGCCGTTGCGTCGATTAAAGCTCTATTGAAAGCCAAAAAAGGTTGCGGTTGCACGCGACATGACTCCGGCAGACGTTCCAACGACGGATCCAGACCAACACAGAGCAGTGAACTATTTTTTTTCTGAATAAGTTCTAACTTTTTTATAAAATTCATTTAACAATCTCCTTATAATCATGTATACTGTCAATTATGTATAGCAAAACCTACCCTATCACTACAAACAAAAACTATCAATGGCTCATAGTCATACTGATTCTATTCACTCTCTGCGGTTGCAGCAGCCACGGCAAGATAGTCAAGATGGAGACCACGGCCTATTGCGGTTGCGGACAATGTTGCGGATGGGAAAGAGGAAGTTGGAAATTTCTCAAACTTGATTTCTGGAACCGCTATATTACAACCGGAAAAAACCGGGGACGGGAGTATAGTGGACTGACCGCTAACGGCTCCGTACCCAGAGAACCCAATCCCGGACTTTTGCACCGGCCTTGGTATCTCTTCTTCCCCTGGCTCTGGTTTTCCCAAGACGGAACTCTAGCAGCCGACACCCGCTACCATCCTTTCGGCACCCGATTCTACATTCCCGGCTATGGCTACGGCGTAGTTGAAGATCGCGGCTCAGCCATCAAAGGAGAGAAAAGGCTCGATCTTTTTTTCGACTCTCATAACCAAGCCCTGGAATGGGGTAGAAAAAAGATCGATATTTATAGAGTAAGGAGGTAAAAATCATGAAAGAAATACTGATAATGTTAGGCATCGTCGTGGCCTGGTATCTTCTCCAGGCCCATATCCTGCCCAGAATGGGCATCTCAACTTGAATGAAACCCACCTGCCAGGTGGCCGGCCCAAAAAAATCAGGAAAAACAAACTCAAAAACCATCAAAAAAAACAAAACCACCGAAAACAAGGGAAACTGACTGATGACCCATCTGGATACTGGCAACTATGCCGCCAAACACAGCGACCCAACCATCCCCGAAGAGTTAAAAGAGAAAGTGACCAAAGCCGCTGAAAACAAACGTTTGAGCTGCACCAAAGCCCATCAACTGGCGTTAGAAACAGGTTTTTCTCCGGCCGAGATCGGCCGGGCCGCCGACCTTATGGAAATCCGCCTGAGCGGGTGCCAACTCGGACTTTTTGGTCATAGCCGTAAAAAAGAGTTCACTGAAACCAAGTTACCCCCGAGTCAGGAACTCCGGAAAGCTTTGCTGAACAGCCTTAAAGATCAGAGTCTGCCATGTCTTGAATCCTGGCAGATAGCCGACCGTTTCAATCTCAAAAAAACCGAAATAACTTCAGCCTGTGAAACCCTCAAGATCAAGATATCACCCTGTCAGCTGGGCGCTTTCTAACTAATGCGGGAATTACTCCCGCAACCCAAAAGTAACTGTAAGGCCCGCAAATAAGTGCTCTTATCAGAACATTTTCTTGTAAAAAAACAAGAAAATGTTCTGATAAGACACTAAAAAGCGTTTTCAGACCGCTATGCGGCCACATATGTGTAAATAACAAATGGACTTTATCGCACATTATACCTATTTTAGGCGCAATGCAAAACTCTTGTAATATCAAGTGGTTGCAAGCGGTTACTTAGAAGGCAACTCTCGCAAAGCTATCAGCCGCTCTTTTTTCACCTCATCAACAATCCAAGCGCAAGCCGCAAAAGCATCGCTACGGGTTGCGGCGGAACAGATAACGAGCAAAACGTCACCCCCTCGTTCAACAATTCCCAGGCGATGCAGAATAAAAATGCGGTGGAGCGAAAAATTCCAGGCCGCATCAACCCCAATCGTACGCAACCCTTCACAAACATCACCAACTAAAGCATCAAGACTTACCACGCGAAAATCGGGCAACACTTTACCCGGATATTTAACCCGCCCATGATGCATAACCACGGTGCCGGTGGCATCACTCTCATTTTTAATAAATTGAGCGTAGAGTTCGGCCACTAAAAAAGGTTCTGTGGCTACCGCCACCTCAATGTCGACTTCTTTACTCACTTCTCCCATTACAACTCCTCCAAAATCATCTCAACCGGAGTCTTGTACATTTTCCGGTTATTACACTCTTTACAACAAGGAACCACATTACCTTTAACACTGCGCCCCCCTCTGGAAACAGGAACTATATGATCCATGGTCAACTCTTGAGCCAAAAACCGGCCTCCGCAATAGTGACATCTACCTTTTTGCAATAGTCGCTGCCAATACTGACTATTACGCAACTGACGCGCTTTCTCGCGCTCCCGCTTGATATGTCGGTCATCTTTTTCAATCTCAATCCATTCGCTCATCACACGCTCTTTTTCACTAGGAGCCTGTCCGAGAATAGAAATTTTTTCTCAGATCGAGGCATTTCTTGCCAATAAGCACAGGCATACACCCAGTATTCCGAGCATTATTGGCAAGAAATA
>JAYEMC010000080.1:0-18243 GCA_034717935.1 Pseudomonadota bacterium
TTGACGGCTTTATAGCGCCACTGCATCCAGCGGCCGCTGTTGGTGATGCTCCCCTCTTTCTCCATCGATGCAGCGCAAGGCAGCATGAAAACTTCGGTTTTGATCTTTTCCGGGTTCATGCCCGGGCCTCTCCAGAAGGAGCCGGTTTCGCTGTCAAAAAGATTGACGTTAACCATCCAGTCAAGTTTAGTCAGAGCGGCCCGGGTTTTATTAGAGCTCGCGCCGCTGCAGGCGGGGTTCATGCCCCAGGCAAAAAAGCCGCTGAATTCACCCTTGAACATAGTGTCAAAAAGGGTGAGCCAGGAGTAGTTGGCCCCGTCATCAAGTTTCGGCAGATAGCTGTAGGAATCTTCGAGTGTGTGTTTGCTGTCGTAGAGGGAACGCAGCAGGCTGGCCGAATATTTAGGATAATTTTTCCACCAGTTGAGACTGTCATCCTCTTTCGTTACCGGGGTATACTTGGTATTGTAGGCCGCCAGTGTCGGTTGTGAGGCTTTGGGCGTTTTCAGGTAGCCGGGTAAAATGTGAAAGAGCAGGCAGTGGTCGGTTGAGCCCTGGACGTTGGATTCACCGCGCAACGCGTTGACGCCGCCGCCGGTAACTCCCATATTGCCGAGGAGCAACTGAATCATCGCCATAGTTCTGATGTTTTGCACGCCAACAGTGTGCTGAGTCCAGCCCATAGCATACATAATCGTACCGGCTTTGCCTGTGGCTCCGGTGGCGGTGTACTCTTTGTAGACCTCCAGAAGTTTTTCCGGAGGGGTGCCGGTGATCTTGCTGACAACATCGGGGGTGTAGCGTGAATACTGTTTTTTCAGAAGCTGATAGACACAGTTGGGGTCTGTAAGCGACATGTCCTTTTTGACTTTGCCGCTCGCATCGGTCTGAAAAGACCAGGTCGATTTATCATATTTGTTACCCTGGAGGCCGGAAAAAACGCCGTCATTTTCCCCCGGCATCTTGAAGGCGGGATTAACCAGGAACGGGGCGTTGGTGTAGTGCTGGACATATTTTTTCTGGATCAGTTCATGGTCGAGCAGATATTTGATCATGCCGCCTAAGAAAGCGATATCGGTGCCGGAGCGCAAGCCCGCATAGATATCGGCTTTCGACGAGGTTTGTGTAAACCGGGGGTCGACGCTGATCAATTTGGCCCCGTCTTCCTGGGCCTTGGTCACATATTTAAACGAAATCGGGTGGTTGGAAGCCGCGTTACTTCCCATGATGAGGATGCAGTCACTGTTTGCAATATCGTTCCAGTGATTGGTCATCGCTCCGCGTCCAAACGTCTCTGCCAGAGCCGCTACGGTGGCGGAGTGTCATATTCGGGCCTGATGTTCAATGTAGACCAGGCCTAAACTGCGCAAAAATTTTTGGTAGACAAAACACTCTTCATTATCAAGCGCCGAGCTCCCGACCGATGCGATCGAAGTTGTCCGGTTGACGGTTTGACCCTTCTTGTTTTTGAACGTAAAATCTTTGTCCCGGCTCTTCTTGATATTGGCTGCAATCTTGTCAAGAGCCCAGTCCCAGGTGACGGTTTTCCACTCTTTACTGAAAGGGGCGCGATAAAGCGGTTTGTCGAGACGGTTCTTGTTGACTGAAAGCTGGGCGATTGAACCCCCCTTGCTGCAGAGAGAGCCCTTATTAATCGGATGGTCGGGATCACCTTCAGTGTTAATGACTTTGCCGTTGCGGGCCGAGACGATAATGCCGCAACCGACCGCACAGTAGGGGCAGATCGTGGTTGTCTCTTTGGCGTAACGGATTTTCAGGGGGTCGGCATGGGCCTGGATCGGTTTAAGGCTCAAGCCCATCCCGCCCGCCATCACCGCACCACCTGATAACTTCAAAAATGATCTTCGGCTGACTTGCATCTTTTAGTTCTCCTCCCGTTAGTGTTGGAATCTATATTTTTAGAATGCAATTTTATAAGAGCAACTTGTATGCCGTATGCAAGTAGTCTTCTTTTTAGCTCTTTGGGGGTAGACGATAAAACGTAATTATATCAAAGCTTTTCTGTGGTATTGGAGGTTTTGTCGAGGATCGGTTTGGTGGCGTTTAAATACTTTTAATGATAAGTTCGGACAAATTGTCCGGCGTGGATGTTGGTGGCATTGAAATCAGGGAACTTTTGTCTTTTTAAAGTTATTTATCTTCGAAAAGAAAGAGCGGATTAGTTGGCAAGATGATGGTGATGGTTGTACCTTGTTGCGGTTTGCTTTCGACATTGATATCTCCGCCTAAGCTGCGCAGCAGCTCATAGCCGATGGCCAGACCAAGGCCGGTGCCCTCGGCTTTGGTACTGTAAAAGGGGTTGAACATGTTTTCCACCTGCAGAGGGGTCATCCCGCAGCCGCTGTCACTGATAATGATCTCGATACCGCCTTGCTCTTCTTTGGTGGTTACCGTGATGCAGCCGCCATCGGGCATCGCCTGGATGCTGTTGCAGAGCAGGTTGGTGAGGATTTGGCTCAAGCCGGCTTCGTCTGAAACCATCGGTTTGCGAGCCAGCAGCCGGGTCTCAACGGATATATGTAAGGTTTCAAGTTGAGGTTGGAGAGGCGTAATGACTTGACTGACAATCTCATTGATGTCAATCTCTTGCAGTGAGCTTTGTTTGACTCGGGCAAAGCCCAGCATGTTGCCGATAATCTTTTTGATCCTGGTGGTTTGCTGGGTGATGAGCTCAATTTCAGTGGCAAAATGGTTCTTTATATCAGGATCCATCTCCAGCAGTTCAAGGTTGCCGGAGATGATATTGACGGGGTTGTTGATCTCATGGGCAACCCCGGCAACGAGGCTCCCAAGGGCGGCCAGTTTGCCGGAGCGTACGAGTTGCTGTTGGGCCTGCTGGAGATGTTGCAGGGACTCTTCGAGGCGAAAATTAATCGCTTTTTTGTCGCCCATCATCTCCAGTAGATGATGTTTCATCTCGGTTAATTCCAGGTTGCGGGTCTCAAGTTCTGTGGTGCGCTGAGTGACCTTGTTTTCCAGCTCTTTATGGAATTGGTCAATGGCTTCGTCCCGCTCATGTAAGGCTTTGATCATCTCGTTGAAACTTAAAGCTAACTGGCTCAGCTCATCGTTGCCCCGAATTTTGACCTCGGTCTTGAACTGGCCGGTAGCGACTTTAAGTAGTTCATCTTTCATATCGGTAATCCGCTGGGAAAAACTGCGGGCATAGAAGAAAACCATAAGAAAGGTTAGAACTGCACCCAAAATTAAAATGGCGACGAGAACGGCAATGACGTTGTTGCGAAATGAGTTGAAAGGCTTTTCGAGCATGCCGACATAGAGAATGCCGATAACTTCAGCTTTGGAGTTGTAGATTGGTTCGTAGGCGCTGATATACCAGTTATTAACGACAAAGGCACGATCGGTCCATTTTTGCCGGTTAAGCACGACTTTGTCATAGACTTCGCGTGAGACCCGGGTACCGATAGCCCGGTTTCCGGCTGAATTTTTAACATTAGTGGCGATGCGGACATCATCTTGAAAAATCGTCGCCGTACCGATATCCTGGCCTAAAAAAGCGGCATCGGAAAAAATAACCTTTTTGATTTTGTCGACGATGAGGTTGTTGCGGTTGAGCAGTTTACCGCCATAGAGGACGCCGATCAGATTGCCCTCGGGATCATGTATCGGCCGGGCCGCAATTATCAGCATGCAGTGAACAAGCTTTCTGAGTTCAGTGGCACGGGCTTTTGGCGTCGATATCAGTTCGATGTCGACAAGATGGTGCAGGTTGGAATTTTCCCGGTTGAGCTTTTTAATCGTCAGGATTTCGGTACTGACGCCGGAGATTCCGTTTAAGGCCTCGGCAATTAGCGGCAGGTTGGGTTTGTCGTGCTTAAGTTCGGGGTTATGGGCTCGCATGATAACTCTGCCGGAGTTGTCGGTTAGAGTTAGTAAAGTGAACTTTTTCCGCTGGCTGAGCTTTTGCAGCTCACGTTTAATAGCGGCGGGATTGTTTTTTATAAGAGCGTTGATTATGGGATAAGAGGTGGCGGCGCAGTTAACTTTTTCTTTGAGACATTTGAGGTGAGAATAGTAGATTGCATGGGCCGAGTTAAGGTCGTTGATGACCTTATTCTGGGCCTGGCGCAAGATGAAACTGTCTATTGTATAGATGGCGAAAGCGGTGGCCAGAGTCATGGTCAGGATCGGCAACAGCACATTTGCCAGGGTCAGTTTCCACTTGAGAGAGAAATGTTTGCGTTTTTCAGTCATTATTTTTGAGTTGTGTCAGGTTGGTGTGGCGTAACCCGGGAAGCTGTTTTTAGACAGGCTCCTGGGGCTTTACCGGTAAATTTGTTTCAGTTTGCGGCCCAAAGTTTTTTCGGAAACTCCCAAAACTTCGGCTGTCTTTTTACGGTTTTGCTGCAACTGTTCATAGACATTGGCGATATGTTTGAGCTCAACTTCGTTCAGTGATGGCAAAACCTCAGTT
The DNA here is from genome assembly GCA_034717935.1 of Pseudomonadota bacterium. GTDB lineage: Bacteria > Desulfobacterota > Anaeroferrophillalia > Anaeroferrophillales > Tharpellaceae > Tharpella. Next base: position 4,457 of record JAYEMC010000080.1, read on the forward strand.
CCGTTTTCGCCCAGAGAGTTATTTCCCGGCTCCGGAAGTACTGAAAAGGAGGAAAAAGATTTTGGGCTGAACGGGAGCAGGCTACTGTCAAAGCGGTTTCCCGGAGCCAGGATTACGGCCCGGTGCACTAAATTTCGTAACTCCCTAACATTTCCCGGCCAGTTGTAGGCTTTGAGTATAGGCACCATTTCCGGGGCGATGCTGATTGGGGAGCGACCCTCCTTGCTCGTATACCAGGTGAGGAAATATTCAACCAGAGGAATAATATCGTCAAGTCGCTCTCTTAAGGGCGGCAGATCAATAGCAAAAACCTGGAGTCGGTAGAAAAGGTCACTGCGAAAACGCCCGCCTGTAACCTCATCTTCAAGATTTTTGTTGGTGGCTGCGATAATTCTGATATCAACCGGGTAAGGCGTTGTGCCTCCGACTGGGGTTATCTCTCGGGTTTCGATGGCCCTGAGTAATTTAAGTTGCAGAGCCGGTGAAGTATCGGCAATTTCATCAAGTAGCAGGGTGCCTTGGTCGGCGGCGCGAAAGAGGCCTGTGGAATCTTCGTGGGCGCCGGTATAGGCGCCTCGGAGTGTGCCGAAAAGTTGGCTTTCCAGGAGATTGTCGGCTAGAGCGCCGCAATTTACGGCAAGAAAAGGGCCTTTAGAGCGGTTTGGATCATGGGTGTGGATATACTTGGCAATCACCTCTTTACCGGTTCCCGACTCACCGGTTAAAAGTACGGTGGCCGAAGATGAGGCGACCTTTTCGGCGAGTTTAACCGCATTAGAAAATAGTTCACTTTCATAGATTAGTGCAGGATTGTTGGCGCCTCTTTCAAGCTGCCAACGCAAAAGATCATTCTCTTTTTTCAGGCGCACAGGTTCAAGAACTTTATTGATTGTCTGCAGGATCTCTTTGCCGGTAAAAGGTTTAGAGAGAAAGTCGGAAGCTCCGAGTTTCATCGATTCTACGGCAAGTTGGACATCACCGTGGGCCGTAATCATAATTGATTTTAAGTCAGGATAAAGCGAACCTATTGTTTGCAGCAACTTGCAACCATCACTGTCCGGCAGGCGGTAGTCGATAATGGCCAGAACCGGGCTGTTGTGATCGTTTTTAAGGGCTTTAAGGAAGGCTGTACCACTCTCCCAAGTGGTTATCTTGTAACCTTGGGATTGAAGGGTTTTGCCCAGGAAATTCAGCATTCCCGGTTCATCATCAACGATAATTATCTCTTCTTTGTTCATTTTTGCTTAATTTCTTTAAGTTTTATTGCGGCACTGGTTTTTCAAGGTGCCGATACCTTCAATTTCGATCTCAATCAGATCTCCGTCCTGCATGAAAATCGGGGGCTCACGAAAGACGCCGACACCGCTCGGCGTGCCGGTCATGATCAGATCGCCCGGTTCAAGCGTGAAGTGACGGCTTAAGAAACTTACAAGTTCGGCTACTGGAAAGATCATGTTGGCGGTGTTGCTTTCTTGCATGATTTTACCATTAAGACGGGAGCGGATGCTAAGCTTTTGCGGGTCTTGGAGTTCGTCGCTGGTTACCAGCCAGGGGCCTAAGGGGCAAAAGGTGTCGAGTGATTTACCGCGGACAAACTGTTTGTCGCCAAACTGGAGATCGCGGGCGCTGACATCGTTGCCGCAGGTATACCCCAGGACTTTAGAGAGGGCCTCATCGATTGTGCAGGATGAGGTTTTTTCACCAATCACGACCGCCAGTTCGGCTTCAAAATCGACCTTTTCGGTGATTTTGGCCGACCATACGATAGCTGCATCGGGGCCGATGACGGAGTTCGGAAACTTGGCGAAAACCAGAGGTTGTTTTGGGGCGTCGCGTTTACCTTCAGCGGCGTGATCGGCATAATTTAGGCCGATGGCGATGATTTTACCGGGGCGGTTGACGGGGGCGGCCGGTTTTATCTGGTCTAAGCGGAGGGTTAGGCCCGTCGTTGTCAGCGGCTTACCGGCTTTGAGCCAGGCATGAAAATCACCAACAAAGGCGAGAGGTAAGAGTTTATCTTCTTCAACTACTCCTAACTGAAATTTTTGGTCTTGAAAAAATTGTGCAAGTTTCATTTTCTTCCTCCTATTTTCTGGTTTTCTCTTCCCTGCCTTTTTTTGGGGACGATGTCAATAATCTTTTGCTATCAAGTCGCAAGCGTGATACGAAAGCGAATCAAGATTTATGCAAGACAATAACTATATTTTGCAGGAGTTGAAGAATATGACAGATCAATGTAGCCATAGTTCGGTTCAGCGGGTCGTGGTGTTTCAGGAGCGGGGAAGTGGCGAGAAAAAGATTGCCGGAATTGAACTTTATGCCCCGGGCCGATTTGAACTTGAGGTAATTTCGCTGGATGATCCGCTGCCGGCTCTGCTTGATGAACCTGAGAATTATCTGCCGACCGAATTGAAGGCTGACGTGGTGCTCGATTTTTTGCGCCATCCCGATCTTTCGGCCGAGCTTTTACGTCGTTGTCAGGAGGCGAAGATTCCATTGGTGGCGACGACCAAGAAATATCCCGCCAGTCCGCTGGTGGCGACGCCGCCGATATGATGTTCCCTGCCCCGGCTGGTCTGGCTGGGTGAGTATGGTGAACGTTATGGAACCCCTGAACTCGAAGTTGAGGTTGAAGGTGGTAAATTAAAATCGATCAAAGTCTTGCGCGGGGCTCCCTGTGGGGCTACCTGGCGGGCTCTGGAGAAATTGATTGGGATGGAGGCTTCTGAAGTTGCCACCCGTTATGGTCTCGATGTGCAATTTAATTGCAGTGCCGATCCCGCCGGTTGGGATCCGCTCTGGGGCAAAAGCCCGGTGCATCTGGCTGCCGATATGCATTTCAAGGCTCTGCAGAGAGCTTTGAAAGATGTGATAGAGAGTTGAGAGGATAGAAGTGGATGATTATGATGTAAAGTTTGCGCCTCTGGCTGAGCGTATGCGGCAAGCCGGAATGCCGCAATTGGCGATTGAAACCTTGGGGCTCTACTTTTCCCGATTGCTGGCGGGGGAGAGTGGCGAGATTACGGAGCGTGAGCTTGAACCTGTAACCGGACTTCCTGATGCCGAACAACTCGATGATGAGTGTGCCGTGATTGGTCGGCAGGCTTTGTCTGAGACCGTCTTGATTAAATTGAATGGTGGTCTCGGCACGAATATGGGTTTAGAGCGGGCAAAATCATTGTTGGTGGTTAAGGAGGGTTTGACCTTTCTTGATATTATTGCCCGTCAGGCTTTGGCTGCCAAGGTTCCCCTGCTCCTCATGAACAGTTTTGCTACGCGCAAAGATTCGCTGGCTCTGCTTGATAACTATCCGGAGCTTTTGCACTTCGGCCTGCCGCGTGATTTTCTGCAGCATAAAATCCCTAAAATTTGCCGGGAAACTCTGTCGCCGGTTGCTTACCCTGCAGGGCCCGAATTGGAGTGGTGTCCTCCGGGGCATGGTGATCTCTATCCGGCCCTAGTCACCAGTGGGGTTCTGAAAGCCTTACGAAGTGCCGGCTGTCGTTACGCCTTTGTCAGTAATGCCGATAATCTTGGGGCCGTACTCGATTCATCCATTCTCGGCTATTTTGTCCGGGAAAAGTTGCCTTTTATGATGGAGGTTGCCGATCGCACCGCAGCTGATCGCAAAGGCGGACACCTGGCCCGGCGTCGCTTGGATGGCGGTTTGCTCTTGCGCGAAGCAGCTCAATGTCCGATTTCTGAACAAAATGCCTTTCAGGATATCGAACGTTATCGTTATTTTAACACCAATTCATTGTGGCTTGATCTGGTGTCGCTGGAGAAAAAAATGGCCGACTGCGGTAATCTGCTTGAGTTACCCTTGATCTGCAACCGGAAGCCGGTCGATCCCCGTCATTCTGACTCGACTCCGGTTCTTCAACTTGAGACCGCCATGGGGGCTGCGATCGGAGTTTTTCCAGGAGCTCAGGCCTTAAGAGTGCCGCGGCGGCGTTTTGCCCCGGTCAAAACCACCGACGATCTCCTGGCTGTACGTTCCGATGCCTACTCGCTTAAAGATGATTATACTGTGGCCCTGGCTGCCAAGGCCGGGAGCGGGCCGGTGGTCAGCCTCGACCCTCTCTTTTACCGTCTGGTTGATGATTTTGAACAACATTTTCCGGCGGGAGCGCCCTCTCTTTTTGAGTGTAAATCTTTGCAGGTTAAAGGGGATATCATCTTTTCGCAAAAGATCTCAATTGAAGGGCGGGTGAAACTTGCAAATGCCGGGTCGCAACCTTTGACGCTCCCGGCGGGTCTCATGATTTCAACAGGTAAAGAGGAAGGAAGATAATTTATGGTGGTTAGCCGAATATTTACGGGTAGCTGCTTGTAAAAGTTTAATATTACATCGTTTTTTGCCACGAAATACACGAAAAGCACGAAAAACACGAAAAAATCTTTCGTGTTTTTCGTGCTTTTCGTGGTCATAAAAAAATCTTGGCGGCAGCTTTGTTACTTTAGGTTATATATGGTCACATTAGTGGCCTGAAAACGCTTTTAAGAAGGTTGAAGAAAATGGCGGGTTTGTCATGGGGGATAAAATATGTTGGAAATTAAACCGTTAACTGATTATCTGTTAACTGAAGAGCCTTACTATCTGCCGGTAGCTGACGAGATTAAGCTTTTTGACGCGGCTTGCAGTGAACGGTTGCCGGTGATGCTGAAAGGGCCGACAGGTTGCGGTAAGACGAGGTTTGTTGAATATATGGCCTGGTGTTTAGGGCGGCCGTTGGTGACCGTCTCTTGTCATGAGGATCTTTTCGCCGCCGATCTGGTGGGGCGTTATCTTTTGACTGGTGATGAGACCGTTTGGATGGATGGACCGTTGACTCAAGCCGTGCGGGGGGGGGCTATCTGTTATCTCGATGAGGTGGTTGAAGCGCGCAAGGATACGACTGTGGTTATCCATCCGCTGGCTGATGACCGGCGGGTTTTGCCGATTGATAAACGGGGCGAAGTCGTTAATGCGCATCCCGATTTTCAGTTGGTGATCTCCTACAATCCCGGCTACCAGTCGGTTTTGAAAGATCTTAAGCAGAGTACCCGGCAGCGTTTTGTCGCTTTGGAGTTTGATTACCCGGAAGCTGCGGCCGAAAGTGCGATTGTCGCTCAGGAGAGTGGTGTCGGTTCTGATGAAGCGATTCGTCTGGTTCATCTTGCCGGGAAAATTCGCCAGATTCGTGAGCAAGGTTTGGCCGAGGGGGCCGGTACCCGGCTTTTGATCTATGCCGGCCAGTTGATCCGGCAGGGTATTGATCCGGCTCGGGCTTGTAAATCGGCGATTGCTCAGCCCTTGACCGACGATCCCGGTTTGCAGGAGACGTTGAATGAGATTATCTCCGATATTTTTGCATGATGGCGTCGTAAAAAGCGTTTTCAGACCACTAATGTGACCACATATAATTGAAAGTAACAAAACTGCCGCCAAGAATTTATTCATGACCACGAAATACACGAAATACACGAAAGGTTTTTTCGTGCTTTTCGGTTTTTTTTCGTGGCAAAAAAACGATGTAAGATTAAACTCTTACAAGTAGCTACCTGGAAGTTCCGATATCCTGCGTTGTTGTGGTTTCCCCGACATCTTGTCTATCGAAATTTTAACTTAGCCATCCCGTGATTTTTTTTCGAGTTCATCTTGTTTAGATTATTATCATTATTTATCTATGACTCACGATAACCATAGCATTTATCTCACCTTGCTTGAACCTCTTTTTCAATGTGATGCCGAGCTGGGTGAAAAGCTTTGGCAGGAGATCTGTTGCCGCCAGTCGCCGCCGGAAGCGGAAGTTGTTGTCCATTTGGTGGCGGTGGCGGAGAGCTGGTTTAAGCGTCATGTCGAGGTTGCTCAACTGTTGGTTGAGGGGTATTGTGTTCTGTTGCCGCAGGTCGATGATCGGGGTCTGGAAAACTATGTTGCGGCCGTCATTGCCGCCGGGGTGATTACGCCGGTTCTGGCTCGTTCGGCGGCGGAGAAGTTTGTTGCCATCTGCGCCGCCGGTGAGCCGTTGCTTTATGACTGTAGTTGTCGGCTTTTTCGTGACTTGGGGCCTTGGGGGCCTTATCCTCTGGGGCAGGTGACCAATGGTCTGCTGGCGCTGCTTGAGGCTGGCGGCGCGGTTGTCGCGACGACTTACGCGAAGATGATTGTTGCGGCACTTAAACAGGGGATTGAAGAGAAGAAACTGATTCGCCTGGTTGAGCATCTGGTCACCGGGATTAAGGGAATGGCGGAAGCAAAACGGGTTTGGCAGGCGGGGCAATTGTTGCGGGTGGTTGCTCTCGACTGGCAGTTGGCGCGCTCTTTTTTGCGCGGCTTGGAGCGGGGTTTGCGTTTTCTTAAAGAGCCGCATCTGACAAGTTTTGTCGATGCTGCTTTAAAAGGCGACGATCAGGGCGAGCGACGCAGCCATTTCCTGGGGCTTGAGGCAATTTCCGGGCGCGAACTTTATCGTCAAATGCAGACCATGGCAACGTTGAGTTCGCAACTTGTATCTTTACAGCGTTATCTTCAGGCGCGGGGCGGTCGGGCTCTGGCGGTGCGGCCTTTAAGTGAGATTCCCCGCAGCCCGCAGGTCAACGAAGTGGCTTGTTGCACGGATGGGTGCAAGATTTTTCTGCCCGCCGAGATGGAGTTGGGAAATAATATAGAGGAGAATAAAAACTTTTATCGACTTTTTGCCGGTCTTGAACTGGCCGCTATTGAGGCGCAAAGTTTTGCCTTTGATTTTGGCCGCTGGCAACGTTTGCGGGGCCGGGTAGCGGGTGCTGACGCAGTGCCCCCGGCGGCGTTGGCTTTTTCCGATTATTACGCTTTTTTCGCTCTTTTCCCACAGCCTGAACTGGCGGAAAAACTTTTTAATTTGGCCGAATTTGCTCGGATTCGTAACTTTTTAGAGCTTTACTATCCTGGTTTTGCCCGGCGTATCAAGGTTGTGACCGGAAGCTTGGCCGCAGTAGCGCCGCAGGCTTCGGTCGGGGAGCGCTTGGCCCGGCATCTCTATCGGTCGTTGGTTTTTGGAGAAAAGGTCAAGCGGGACAACGCCCTTCTTGAACCGAATTTGCTGGTCTTGGCGGATGGCTTGGTGGCCGCAGCTGAAACCTTGCAAAATGCAGAGGCGACGGTTGATGAGGTTGCCGATTGGGTTACAAATATTTATGATCAGGTTGCCGACTTGTTGGCGGCTGATGCAGGTTTTACAACTTTCAAGTTTCCTTTCGGGCGGCGTTTGCGTTTTGATCTGGTCTATCTAGCTTCTCAGGAGAGCGAAAAAAAAGCTCATCTTTGGCGCGAGGAGCTGGCCGAGAAGGGGGTTTCGGTTGATAAGGGCGCACTCAAAGATATTTTGCGCGATCAGAGCTTGCGGCTGACGCCCGAACTTTTACGGCAATTGCTGGAGCGGAGCGGCAAATTGCGCGATCGGAGCGGTAAGCAGATGCTCAAACTGCCGCCGGGATTTGATCTGTCTTATCTCTTGCCCAAAAGTGCGGCCGCCGCTGCGGTTTTAGATCAGGATGAGCGGGTGCCGACGTTCTGGTATGATGAGTGGGACTATCGCCTTAATGATTACTTGCGCAATCATGTCAAACTTCTCGAACATCGCCGGGTTGGCGGTGATGACACTTTCTATCAGGAGGCGATTGCCGATCACGGCGGTCTGATTCGTCGTATTCGGCGTAATTTTGAGTTGATCCGGCCCGAAGCTATCCAGATTCTGCGCCACTGGCCGGAAGGGGATGCTTTTGATTACGATGCGCTTTTGGAGTATGCGATTGATCGAAAAATGCGGGTCACGCCGGATGAGCGCCTCTACCGCAAACGTTTAAAGGTCGATCGTGATGTTGCGCTCTTTGTTCTGGTCGATCTCTCGAGTTCGACCCGCAAAGCGGTGCTTGATGGTGGGGGCAAGAGTGTTCTCGCGGTCGAAAAGGAGGCTTTGGTTCTTTTTTGCGAGGCTCTGGAACGGGTTGGTGATGCTTACGCGCTGGCCGGTTTTTCCGGTTCCGGCCGCCTGGCGGCTGAATTTTTCTATCTCAAAACCTTTGCCGAACCTTTAAATGATGAGGTTAAAGGGCGCATCGGCGGGATCAGGCCGGAAAAGAATACCCGCATGGGGCCCGCCATTCGTCACGCCGCCAAAGAGCTTAAAGAGTATCCGGCCCGGGTCAAATTGATGATTATTTTAAGCGATGGTCTGCCTAATGATCAGGATTATAGTAACGAATATGCGATTGCCGACAGTCGCAGTGCGATTCGAGAAAGTCGGAGCTCATTTATTCACGTCCATGCGATTACCATTAATGCCGTCAATTCACCCCATCTCGACAATCTCTACGGCGACGTACACCACACCGTCATCGCCGACGTCAAACAACTGCCCGACAAGCTGCCGCGCATCTACCGCGCTTTAACCCATCAATAGTATTACAAAGTTGAAAAACAATTTTCTCAAACGTGATGATGTCCGCGAGTTAGCGGTTCTGGAATTGTTGCCTGAATTGCGCCGGACACTGCAAGTCGGTCAGCAGGTGGTTCTGCAGGCTCCACCGGGTTCCGGTAAGACGACATTGCTGCCGTTACTGTTGCGGGATGAGCCCTGGCTTGAGGGTTTAAAGATCGTGATGCTGGAACCGCGGCGCCTGGCGGCGCGGGCGGCGGCCCGGCGTATGGCCGCTTTGTTGGGTGAAGAGGTCGGGGAGACCGTCGGTTTTCGGGTGCGCCACGAGAGTGTGGTTGGTCGCCGAACCAGGATTGAGGTGGTCACCGAAGGGGTTTTAACTCGTTATCTACAGAATGATCCGGCTTTAAGTGATTACGGCCTGGTCATTTTTGATGAATTTCACGAACGCCATCTCCAGGCCGATCTCGGTCTGGCTTTCACTTTGCAGGTGCAGGAACTTTTACGTTCTGAACTCAAATTGATGGTCATGTCGGCGACGCTTGCGGCTCTCGAAATCGCCGAGTTTCTGGGCGGAGCCCCGCTTCTTGAGGCAAAACTTGTACCCTTTCCGGTAACCACGTTTCATGCTGAAAATAGTTTGGCAAAACTTTCATTGCCGGTTGTCGCCCGAACCGTGGTGCGGGCCCTGTACGAAACTAGCGGCGATCTTTTGGTTTTTTTGCCCGGAGCTGGGGAGATTCGCCGCCTGGCGGAACTTTTACGTGAAGTTGGTCGACAACAAGAAAATGATTCGGCAGTTGTGCCGAAAGTTGAGCCGAAAATTGAAATTATTCCGCTCTATGGCAATTTGCCTCGCGAACTTCAGGATCGAGCTTTTCAGTTTTCGCAAAAAAGGGTTTCGCCAAAGGGAGCTTCGCCAAAAGAGGCTTCGATGTGTCGGCCGCGCAAAGTGGTTTTGGCCACCGATATTGCCGAATCAAGCCTTACGGTTCCAGGGGTCAGGGTTGTGGTCGATAGTGGTTGGCGGCGGATTATGCGTTTTGATCCGGCTAGCGGCATGGGTCGTCTGGAAACCGTTAAAATCAGCCGGGCCGCCGCCGACCAGCGTCGTGGACGGGCCGCCCGCGAAGGTCCGGGCTGCTGTTACAGATTGTGGTCTAAGAGTGATGAACCGGCAATGTTAAAGTTCAGTCAGCCGGAAATCAGGTTGGCTGATCTTGCTTCAATGGTTCTGGAGATGGCGGCTTGGGGCGTTTCGCAGGTTACTGATTTGCGCTGGTTGACGCCGCCGTCGCAAGCTTTGGTCGATACAGCCTTGACCTTGTTGCGACGTTTAGGGGCGGTTGATGCAGATAATCGGATTACGGAACATGGCCGGGAGCTGGCTAAACTGGGAATTCATCCCCGTTTAGCCCAGATGTTGTTGGCTGGGAAAAAAATCGGTCAAGGTCGGCTTGCCGCACTGCTCGCCGCCTTGTTAAATGAGCGCGACCCGCTGAGCTCCGGCGACCGGTTTTCGGACTGCGATATCGATCTTCGTCTGGATCTCTTGGTTGCGGATGATAAAAGTCATACTCCCGTAAGAGTCGAACGAGCGCTTTTGAAAACGCTGCGTCGAGAGGCGCAAAGATTGACCCGGCAGTTAAAAATTGTCGAAAAAGGTCCGCTGACAACCGATTTCAGCGGTGAATTATTAGCTTTTGCCTACCCCGATCGGATTGCCAAAAAACGTTCACTTCGTGATGATGATTTACGTTTTTTATTAAGTGGCGGTCAAGAGGCTGCTTTTGCCTATCCCGAACCGCTTTCACACTCTTCCTACCTGGTCGTGGCTCGGCTTGCCGGTGACCGCCGCAAATCCCGTATTCGTCTGGCCTCAGCCTATTCCGAAAGCAGTTTACGAAAACAGTTTAGCGATTTATTGAAACGTGAATCCCAGGTTTTCTGGGATCAGAAAAGTGGCTCCGTGGTGGCGCGGCAGCAGTTAATGTTGGACTCTTTGATACTCGAAGAGGGGTTCTTGAAAGATCCGTCTGCGGAAACCGTGGCTGCTGCCTGGCTGGAGGGTGTGCGTCGCGTCGGTCTCGATCTTTTGCCCTGGAATAAAAACATCCGCCAGTGGTGCCGCCGGATTGAGTTTGTCAGAAACAACGGCTTGGTTGACCAAGATATCTGGCCGGCTTGTGATGACAGCTCTTTGTTGGATGAAGTCGAAGTTTGGCTGGCCCCTCGATTAGGCCGAATCCGCAATCGCGATGGGTTGGACCGGCTTGACTTAAAAACAATTTTGCGTGATCGGCTGAGCTGGCAACAACAGCAAAAATTGGAGCAACTCGCCCCGGTTGAAATCAGATTGCCATCCGGGCGCTACGTCCAACTTGATTATACCAGCGGCGCAGTACCGGTTCTCGCGGCCCGGGTGCAGGAACTCTTCGGCTGCCGGGAGACGCCCAGGATCGGCGGCGGCCGGATTGCATTGCTCCTGCATATACTCTCACCGGCTCGTAGACCGGTGCAGGTGACTGATGACCTGGCCGGTTTCTGGCACGGTTCATATCGCGAGGTACGCAAAGAGATGCGGGGCCGCTACCCCAAACACGCCTGGCCGGAAGAACCCTGGCTTGAGTAGGAAACTGTCCGGCAATCGTATTTGACTTGGAGCATTAATTTGTATATAAACTAGATAATAGTAAACAAATAATCTCGGAAATTCCAAGTAGGAAAAGGATTGAGATGAAAAATCAGGTATCTGATTAGATAGCCGAATCGCTTTTTTAGAAGAGTGGTTCGGCTATTTTATTTTGTGATGAAGGTTGAACCGAGACCGGTGTTTGTGAATGAAACAAAGATACAAACAGGAAAGCGATTATGTCCAGAAAAGCTAGTTTTATCAATTTCATTCAATTATGGGCAATTGTTTTCCTGATTGTGGTTGGCTTCAGCATTATTGTTCTTGATATTACCGTCTCCTATCGAGATTTTAATGTCCGGGCGGAACAGATGAGAGCAGGCTATATTTCCCGGCAAAAAGAGATGGTTAAGCAGGAGGTTAATCGTGTTTTTTCTATGGTTAACTATGAAAAAGGCCAAAGTGAGGCCGTTACAAAAGAAGGAGTTTTAGAGGAATTATTGTTGACATTTCCGAACGTAAACGGATGGAAGAGGAGTTGCTCAAGGTTCGCAAACTTGAGTCGGTTGGCATTTTAGCCGGCGGGATTGCCCATGACTTTAATAATATACTGGCGGCAATTTTAGGTAATATCTCTTTGGTCTTGACGACTGCAGACCCGAAAGGTGAAATTTATGAATTGTTGGTCGAATCCGAAAAAGCATCTTTACGGGCCAAAGATTTAACCCAACAGTTACTGACCTTTGCCAAAGGTGGTGAGCCTGTTAAAAAAATAGCAGTAATCGATGAAGTTATCAAAGAGTCTGCCAGTTTTGTTCTGAGTGGCAGTAATATCCATTGTGATTTCAAGCTTGGCAAAGATCTTTGGCCGGTGGCCATTGATACGGGGCAGATAAGCCAGGCCATTCAGAATATTATTATCAATGCCAGTCAGGCCATGCCGACCGGGGGTACGATTGCCGTAGAGGGCTTGAACTATTACCTGGAATCGAATGATAAAATCCCTCTTAGCCCCGGAAATTATATAAAAATCGTTGTTAAAGACCAGGGCGTCGGTTCTCCGGCAGACATGCTTGACAAGATCTTTGATCCGTATTTTACCACTAAACAGGCCGGCAACGGTTTGGGGTTGGCAATAACCCATACCATCATCAGCAAACATGAGGGCTATATTACTGTTAACTCAGAACTGGGTCGAGGGACGACCTTTACGATTTATCTTCCCGCGTCTATTGATAGGCCAGAGCTTGACCAGAAAGATGTTACTGTACCACCCGCAACCGAGCGTGGTAGAGTAATGATCATGGACGACGAGGAGATGATTAGATCTCTGGTTGAAAAATCCCTCTCCCGAATTGGCTATGAAGTGGTGTCTGCTGAAGATGGGGATGAAGCGGTTCGGCTGTACCGAGAGTCAAAGAAAGCTGACGCACCGATTGATCTTATCATTATGGATCTAACCATTCCGGGCGGTATGGGTGGCAAAGATACAGTAAAAGAGATTCATAAAATTGATTCTGAGGCCAAAGTTCTAGTTTCCAGTGGCTACTCTAATGACCCAGTGATGGCCAATTTCAGTGAATATGGTTTTTGTGGTGCGATAGTTAAACCATTTCAAATTCGAGAGTCGATGGAAATTGTGGGCAAAGCTGTATCTAGTTGAATGGGTTTGGATTTATACATATCAAGTATTAAAGAGGGGGGATGCCCTCAAACTTGTGGGGACATCTTTTTTGGTGATGTTTTGAGTTTAAGGTGTTGAAATGTTTGTCTTGTAGGTCGACGGATCATTTTTAGGTTGGACGATGGAAAAGTAGCAGTGGATTTTAAAACCCGTTACCTTTTCCGTTAGCCCGAGGAAAAAAGACGATTAGTGGCGGTGGGTAAAAAGAAAAAGGGTTGTCAGCTTTTCGCCGACAACCCTTTGATTTGCTGAGACTTTTAGGTGGTGCCCGGAGCCGGAATCGAACCGGCACGGGATATTATCCCGAGGGATTTTAAGTCCCTTGCGTCTACCTATTCCGCCATCCGGGCGTATTTTCGGGAACCGCTATTTTACGGAGGGAAAGTTGGAGGCGCCATCCGGATTTGAACCGGAGATGGAGGTTTTGCAGACCTCTGCCTTACCACTTGGCGATGGCGCCAAAAAAAATCAGCAGGTAATGCTGATTTCCGTTGTTGAAAAAAATTTGGAGCGGGAAACGAGATTTGAACTCGCGACTTCAACCTTGGCAAGGTTGCACTCTACCACTGAGTTATTCCCGCACACCAATTGATTTCGAGAGCGCTTTATAAACGAGTCGAAATTAAATGTCAACTTAAAAATAGAAATAAAATCTGCTTATCGGTATTCCTTGTTTGTTCTTTGTGGACGATCTTTTAAGAAGGTCGGATTTTTTGCCGGGCTGAGGACGCTGGTGTGATAATCAAGGTAGAGTAGATTTGTTTTGCTAACCTTTTACCAACCTTTTCTTGGCCCATTGACAACCCCGCAAAAAGGGTATATAAGCGATTTCATTACAAAGTTTCTCTGGGCGGTTAACTCAGTGGGAGAGTGCCACCTTCACACGGTGGAAGTCACTGGTTCAAACCCAGTACCGCCTACCAAGATTATGGAATTTAAGGGAGCCAGTGATGGTTCCCTTTTCTTTTTTTTGATGATTCATTTTGCCCTTAAAAGGAGCAATAGGTTATGTCCTCAACAGTATATATGGCGGATCTCAGAACCAGTTTTAAAGACAACCTGTTTACTA
>JAYEMC010000080.1:18253-21239 GCA_034717935.1 Pseudomonadota bacterium
GGTTTGGGTTTGGCTGAAGGAGTTAATCCGCAATCGATGACGGCCATCAAGATCCACTTTGGTGAGGAGGGTAATGCTTCGTTTATTCGGCCCATTCTGGTGCGTCCGGTGGTTGATGCGATTCAAGCTTTGAAGGGTAAAGCCTTTGTTACCGATACCAACACTCTTTATGTGGGGTCGCGCAGTGATGCGGTCAGTCATTTGGAGACGGCTATCCGGCATGGTTTTAATTTTCCGGTACTCAATGCGCCGGTATTGATTGCTGATGGTTTGCGTGGCAACAGTACACGCACGGTTAAGGTCGGTTTGCGTCATTTTCAGGAAGTCAAGATTGCCGCCGAAATCTTCAATGCCGATGCCATGGTGGTTATGAGTCATTTTAAAGGTCATGAACTGCCGGGTTTTGGCGGGGCTTTGAAAAATTTGGGTATGGGCTGTGCCGGACGAGAGGGGAAACTAAGTCAGCACGCTAATATCAGTCCCAAGGTGGCGCGTAAGCGTTGTATAGGTTGTGGGCAGTGTTTTTCCTGGTGTCCGGCTAAAGCAATCAGGCTGGATGAAGAGAGCGGCAAAGCGGCCATTAATAATGATGATTGCATTGGTTGCGGTGAATGTATTGTTATCTGTCCGCAAAATGCGATCAATATTCGTTGGAATGAAACTATTCCGGTTTTTCAGGAGAAGATGATCGAGTATGCCTATGGGGCATGTCACGGGAAGCGAGAGCGTTGCTTTTTTATCAATTTTGTCTTGCAGGTGAGCCCCGCCTGTGACTGTTATGCTCATAATGATACGCCGATTGTGGCCGACATCGGGCTTTTAGCCTCACGTGATCCGGTGGCTTTGGATCAGGCTTGTGCTGATCTGGTGATTGCGGCACCAGGGTTGCCCGGCAGCGCATTGGGGGACGAAGTGGCGGCTGGATCTGATAAATTTAAGACCTTATATCCTGAGGTAGATTGGCGGACGCAATTGGCTTATGCCGAAGAGATTGGCTTGGGCTCACGCTCCTATGTTTTGGAAAAAGTATAGTTTTGTCGGTGAAATTCGGAAAATGCTTGCAATTTGTGGTCTATTGGTGTAGCAGGCTCGATTTTGGTTCAAAACTTAGGGATAATCTGTTTTTCCTTAGGTTTTTGTAACTTCCTTGCTCCAAATTTGGGGCTATTTAACTCAGAAGGAGGAAATTTGAAAAATGAGTGAAGTGGTAAGAAAGTATGAATTGATCTACATCCATCCCGGCAATTTGCCGAGTGAGGATGTGGAGACTGTGGATGAGATCCTGAACGGGACTCTGGAGAAAATGGCAGGCGAAATTCTGCATCGCGAAGACTGGGGCGTAAGAGCTTTGGCCTACCCCGTGCAAAAACATGCCGAAGGGCGCTACATTCTGTTACGTCTGGCTTGCTCAGCCGATTGTTTGAAAGAGATTGAGCGGCGTTTTAAGATTACTGAGTCGGTAATCAAATTTCTCTCTATCCGACTGGCGGATGATTTTGTTCAGGAGGTTATTCCGGAAGAGCCTGAAGAGGTCGCCGAAGAAGGTGCTAAAGAGGCTTCTGGAGAGAAAAATGTGGAAGAGGCCCGGGAAGAGGGTGGCGAAGCGGCCGTCGAAGAGGCTTCTGATGAAGTCGAGGCTGTAGACAGTGGCGATGATGCTGAAGATAAAAACCCGGGAGAAGAATAATGGCTTTTGCAAGAAAAAAAACTGACGCACGTGGGGGCAGTCGGCGCCGCTCTTTTGTGACCAGAAGAAAATATTGTCGTTTTTGCGCCGACAGCTCTTTGAAGATTGATTATAAGGATATTCGTCTTTTACGTTATTACATAAGTGAGAAAGGTATATTTGTCGCGCGTCGTATCTCGGGAACTTGTTCGGCCCATCAGCGTGAGTTGATGGTGGCGATTAAGCGGGCTCGTAATATCGCCTTGTTGCCTTTTTCGGTAAGTACTCCGAAACCTTATTAATGAATGGTTGTGAGTCTCTCCCGATGTGGAGTTTGAAAAATCGTGGTTGAGGATCAGGTTCTTTTAAGTCGAACGTTGCCGATTGCGGTGCTCGCGACAATTTTGCTTTATCTGGGCGGCGCTCTATTTCCGGTGGTTGGGGCTCTGGTCGGTTTGGCAGCGATTGCGCCGGGCGTCTATCTCCGTTTTCAAACCTCTTTGCGCTGGCCGCCGACGGTTATGGTGCTGGCCGTTGTCGGGTTGCTTTTTTTGGGCTTTCGAACCCCATCACCGGTAGCTGTTTACTTCTTTGAGTTTGGTCTCTCTACGTTGGTACTTGATGATCTCTTAAGGCGTCGGCGACCAGGGGTTGAAACCATTTTTATGGCCGCAGCCGTAACTACTTTTATGGTAGTTTTGTTGATGCTGTGGTTAAGTTATGATCAGGGGATAACGCCGGTTGTTTTGACCGAGCGTTTTCTTTCAGCCAATATCGCGGCTGTTTGCGCTCTCTATGAGAATGCCGGGGTTTCAGCTCAACAGCTTAACGCTTTGCGGCAGGCCGCAGAAGAGGTTGCGATTTGGGCCGGTTCGCTGTTTCCGACCCTGCTCTTTATAGCATTTTTTATGGTTCAGGCCTTCGGCTTTGGCGTTGCTCAAGTGTTCTACAGCAGACGACATGGTTGTTTGCCCGATATTTTGAGCGATGCATCACCTTTTTCCCGTTTTCAGCTTCCGGGGTTTATGGTTTGGCCCTTGATCCTCTGTTTTGGAGGGGGGCTGTTTTTACCTTTGTCGGGTTTGCTTCGTTTCCTGTTTCTGAACGGGGCCGGTATTTTGTTGTTCGCCTATCTGCTTCAGGGGTTGGCGATACTGCAGTTTGCCTTCGAAACCTTTGCCGTCGGCAGGGTTCAGAGATTTTTTGTTTTTTTCTTTTTTTTAGCGTTTCAGTTTCTTTTTGTCTTCTTTGTTTTGCTGGGGATATTCGACATCTGGTTTGATTTTAGAGAACGAATTGTGCGTCGTCAGCAGGCCATGA
>JAYEMC010000081.1:0-4855 GCA_034717935.1 Pseudomonadota bacterium
CCTTGTCATTAGTCTATTTTATTGCTCGTAGTCGCGGTCGGGTGATGCCCGAGAGCATGATTTTAGCGGGCGTTATCGTGGCCTCTTTCCTTTCGGCCCTGATCAGTTTCTGTCAAAGTATTGCCGGGGAGAAACTGGCTGCGGTGGTTTTTTGGATAATGGGCAGCTTTTCCGGGGCGCTCTGGTCTCAGGTGCTCTTGCTCTTGCCCTACTGTTTTATCTGTCTGGTTATCCTTCAGGCCCATGCCGGAGCCCTTAATATCATGGCGATGGGTGATACCACGGCGCTCCAGCTTGGGGTTGAGGTCTATCGGGTGCGGCGGCGTCTGCTTCTGGTTGCCGCGCTGTTGACTGCGGTGGCCGTTTCAGTGAGCGGAGTAATCGGTTTTGTCGGTTTGGTGGTGCCCCATATCAACCGTATCCTTTTGGGGCCCGACCATCGTCGTCTGTTGCCGGCTTCAGCTCTGCTTGGCGGATTGGTTTTGGTTTTGGCCGACACTTTGGCCCGCACTGTGACCGGGGCGACCGAGATTCCGGTCGGTGTGGTTACGGCGTTGCTCGGAGCGCCATTTTTCTTCGTTATATTTAAGAAAAAATTTCATGATGACAAATAGTTGCGATCACTCAGATAACTCCTGCCAACCGGCGGCCGAATCTTTCTCCAAGGCACAGGAAGCCTGGAACCCGTTGCTCGAAGTTAGTGACTTAAGTTGCGGCTACGGTGATCAGGTTATTCTCGATAAGCTTAATTTTAAGCTCTGGCCCGGTTTTTTTTGCGGGATATTAGGGCCTAATGGTTGTGGTAAGTCGACTCTTATCAATACTATCTGTCTGGTCAATGAACCGCTTAGCGGCAGTTTGATCTTGGGCGAACAGGAGTTATGTGCGATCTCGCGCCAGGAGTTGGCGGCTCAGATTGCCGTGGTTCCCCAGGAGACCCATGTCGCCTTTCCCTTCAAAGTGCGCGAAGTTGTGGCCATGGGCCGCAATCCCCATCTTTCCGGTTTTTTCGGCAGCGGTTATGATCTTGAAAATGAGCAGGTTGAGCAAGCTTTAAGGGCGACCGGTATCTCTCATTTGGCAGAACGCGCGATCACTCGTTTAAGTGGCGGGGAGCGACAGTTGGTGCTTTTGGCCCGGGCTCTGGCTCAGGAACCGAAACTGCTTTTGCTGGATGAGCCGACCTCTAACCTCGATATCAATCATTCAGTTAAAATTTTGC
Organism: Pseudomonadota bacterium; assembly: GCA_034717935.1. Taxonomy (GTDB): domain Bacteria; phylum Desulfobacterota; class Anaeroferrophillalia; order Anaeroferrophillales; family Tharpellaceae; genus Tharpella. The sequence continues at coordinate 1,223 of JAYEMC010000081.1, forward strand.
GTTTGGTAGCGACTAAGGTGCGGCAGGAAAAATTGACGGCATTTGCCGTTTTTCATGATTTGAATCTGGCTGGCGTTTTTGCCGATTACCTTTTTTTGGTCAAAGATGGCACTATTCGTTATCAGGGAGAGACCCGCGAGGTTATTACCGAAGAGATTTTGACCGATCTCTACGAGATGCCGTTGACGGTTTATACTCCGCCGGGGCTGGGGCGGCCGCAGGTTGCAGTGCGGGCTTAAGTATAAACCTGCAGCAAAATAGTGCGAACTTTGCTTCGCCCTCATAAACGGGGTCAGAACTGAAGGTCTGACCCCACATCGAGATAGTTTGAAACTAATGCTGAATATTTACGTGATTATTTACTTTCCCACGGATTTTCCGGTAGAGCTCTATTACCGGCTTTGAAAAAAGTATCAGCCAGATTGCGGCCTGGTGTAGGCGTTTGGGAAAAATCAGCGCCCCAGATCCGGGTGCTGATCTCTGCGGCTTTAAGCTTTGTCGCCGGGGTGGCCGGGAGATAGGTTTCGGGTTGGTTTTCGGTTGTGCGGATAAGGTTAGCCTGGGCGAGTTTTTGCAGGATTTTGTCGGTCGTGATGGTCGACTCTTTAGTTGTGGCGGCGAGGCTGTCGAGCGTGGCATCCAGGCGTTGGTCAAAATGGTTATATATTTCATTGACCAGATCGAAGGCTAAAGCGAGCTCCGGCCCGGGGGCTAACCGATGGCCGTTAGCGCGATAGTTTTGGTAATGTTGGGTCGTGTATGCGACTTCAGCCCCTAAGAGAAAGACCAGCCAGGCGGAGTGAAGCCAGAGGAGAAAGAGGGGGACGGTGGCGAACGAGCCATAGATGGCGTTGTAGTTAGCGACCCCGACCTGGAGGAGGATAAAAACTTTCTGCATTGCCATCAAACCGATGGCTGCAGCTCCGCCGCCGATCCAGGCGGCTTTGGCTTTGATTTTGATATTGGGCAGGAAGAGATAAAGAAGAACAAAGGTCAGGGTTAAGAGAAAAAGTGGTATTAGTTTAAAGAACAGGCCTTGCATCCAGAGAAGTGGAATAAAGGTGTCAAGATGCTTGGCGATGCTTGGGGTATTGAGCATCGTGGTCGCCCCGATGCCTAAGTTAATAGTGAGCGGACAGATGATCATCAGAGCCATGTAGTTCATGATTTTGCGGCCGATACTCCGGCTCTGTTCGACCTGCCAGATGGCATTCATCGCCTCTTCGATGCCGTTGATAACAATCAGGACGGCAATCAGAAGAAGAAAGGTGCCGACCATGCCGAGAGCGGCAAAGTTGGTGCGATCCACATAGTTGAAAACCTTATCAACGGCATCATAGAGATGGCCGCTGAAATCTTTTGTTGTCTCTGTTTTTGTTTCTGTTGTCTCAGACTCAGTCTCCGGGATTGCTGGAGATGTTGGTGAGTCTGTTTGTGTTGACAGCTCTTTTGCCGGGGTAGTTATGGTTGTCGGAGGTGTTGACGGAAGTGTTGTTGTCGGGGGCTTTGCGGGTGTCAATGCGGTCGTTTTATGCTCAGTCGCCAAGTTGTCAATCAAGCGATAGGCAGCTTGTTTCATCTGGTCGCCGGCCCCCATCCCTTTAAGAACTGCGGTACTTAAGGCCAGCATCGGTACCATCGAGAGGACGACCGAGTAGGTTAGAGCGGCGGCCCGCAGGCTGATGCGGTCTTTCTTGAACTCTTTTAAAAAGATAAAGAGAAACCGACAGATATGACGCAATCCACGCTGCCAGCCCGGAAGCTGCTCAGGGTTTTTCGGCCAGAGCCAATGAGTTAAGCCTCGATTTTCCATGTCTCTTTATATAATAAACGGTTGTGAACTACAACCGGAAAATTTCTGTAATTATAATCAGTGAGTTTAAAATATGCATCATAAATATGAGATGATTGTTATCGGGGCGGGGCATGCCGGTTGTGAGGCCGCTCTGGCGGCGGCTCGGATGGGGCTTCAGGTTCTCGTCTTTTGTCTCAATCTTGATACGGTTGCCCAAATGTCTTGCAATCCTGCAATTGGCGGACTGGCCAAAGGTCATTTGGTCAAGGAGATTGATGCTCTGGGCGGAGCCATGGCTCGGGTTACCGATGGCTGCGGGATTCAGTTTCGGATCTTAAATACCTCTAAAGGGCCGGCGGTTCAAGGTACCAGGGTGCAGTGCGACAAATTGCTCTATCATCGGGCCATGAAACATGTGCTTGAAAACCAATCCGGGGTTGAGGTGCGTCAGGCGATGATTGATCGCTTGGTGATTGAAAATGGCAGGGTTACCGGAGTGATTGATGAAACCGGTTTTCAGCATCGGGCCCAAACCGTGATTGTGACTACCGGTACCTTCCTTAACGGTCTTATCCATATCGGCTCTTTTCGTCAGGCGGCTGGTCGCACCGGTGAGTTTGCGGCCCAGGCGTTGGCTCAAGATCTGAAAAAATTGGGGTTTAAATTAGGTCGTATGAAGACTGGAACCCCACCCCGGATGTTGCGTCGTTCAATCGATTTCAGTCAGCTTGAACGACAAGATGGTGATCTGGAACCGCGCCCGTTTTCAGTTTTGACCGAGTCTGTCAAACAGCGGCAATTGCCCTGTTTTATGACGCGAACAACGGCCAAAACTCATGCCTTGATGCGGGATAGTCTGCACCTTTCTCCCCTTTATAATGGTACAATTACGGGAGTCAGTGCCCGGTATTGTCCCTCGCTTGAGGATAAAATTGTCAAGTTTCCCCATCATGAGAGCCACCAGGTGACGCTGGAGCCGGAAGGCTATGAGAGCGAAGAGATTTACGTCAAGGGTTTGGGCAATTGTCTGCCGGTCGAAGTCCAGCAGGATCTTTTTCATACTGTGCCGGGCTTAGAGGATGCCGTGGTTATGCGCCCAGCTTACGCGATTGAATACGATTTTATTGAGCCCACCCAGCTTAAGGTGACTTTAGAGACAAAAATGATTGAAGGTCTCTACCTTGCGGGCCAGATTAACGGAACCTCCGGTTATGAAGAGGCGGCGGCCCAGGGTATTATCGCCGGGATCAATGCAGCGTGTAAGGTGAAAAAGCTTAAACCTTTCCTTTTGGATCGTTCCCAGGCCTATGCCGCCGTGATGATTGATGATCTGATTAATCGCGGCACCAAAGAACCCTATCGTATGTTTACTTCACGGGCCGAATACCGTCTTCTTTTGCGAGAGGACAATGCTGACCTTAGATTAACCGAGCGGGCTTTTGAGTTGGGACTGGTTGACAAACTGCAACTTGAAATGGCGGTTGAGAAACGAGCTCGAACTGAGGAGGGCAAACGCCGGTTAAATGCAATCAGGATCAAACCGGAGGCGGCAAAAGCCACCCTTGACCGCCTTGAGACGCCGCCTTTGAAGCAGAGTGTAATGGCGGCTGAACTGCTCAAAAGGCCGCAGGTGCGCTGGGCTGATCTTGAGGAGTGTTCAAGTGAAGTGGTTGGCCTTGGCCGCCGGCTGGGGCCGCCGGCTCGGCGGCAAACTGAAATTCAGATTAAATATGAAGGTTATATCAAGCGCCAGATGCAGGCCGTGGAGAAGTTTAAACATCTGGAGAAGATGAAAATTCCGGCTGATTTCGATTATCGTGATATCCCGGGATTAACCA
>JAYEMC010000082.1:0-4189 GCA_034717935.1 Pseudomonadota bacterium
GGAGAACGCTGTAGTTGTTGCGTTCTTCCTGATCGGAAAAGAGGGAGCTCATTACCGTATTCAAGGCGCGGGAAAGACGGATCATGGTGCCCAGCGGAGGGGTAATGTTTTCCTGTTCGATATTTTCCAGCATGGTGACATCGAAACCGGTTTTCTGGGCCAGTTCAGCTAAAGAAAGACCTTGGGTCTCCCGCATATGTTTGATCTTCTCTCCAACATGAATCGGCTCTGACTGTTCTTGGGGTTTATCCATGTGGTCAGCCAGGTCGGCCAGATATTTTTCGTAATATTCATTGTGTTTTTCAATCTTGATCATCGCAGCGTACTCCTGAATGTCTTTGGTTTTTTTGTAACTATTCAGCGCCGGTAGAGATGCACCGAATATTGATGTATCTCAGCAAAATTCTGGGGACATAACTCGATTATCGGAAGGAAATCGGGATTGTGTACCCTGAATTTTGCGGGTTAGCTGAATTGTTACCTTTTTTTGAACTTGCCAGCTTACGTTAAATGGGTTGTCGGATTAGATGGTGCTACCATATACTGTTCATAAACGTAAAGATCAAGTAATAAATTTGTGTAAGTTTTCAGAGCTGTCGATTGTATACGTTTTTTCATAAAAATCTTGACAAACGTTCGATGGTCGGTTAGCAGGTATCGTCAAATATGAATTATCGCATGGTTTGTTGATTTAAGATTGCTGGAGGAATAATTCTTTTTGTTGGTAAACAATGAGTGGCGTTTGACTGCCTATAAAGAGCTGGTCGGCTGTCTTAACCCTTATTTTTCCTCCTTTTTAGGAGACTATTGCCGTAATTGTCAAAAGGTGATCGGACGCTTACCCGAGGCGGCGGAAGAGTCGATTGATCTGCTTGAAGGGGTCTATCCCGGTTGTTGTCACCGGGGGGCCGGAGACATATTTCGCCTTGAGGGGGAGCCGCCGGAACGAGCCTGCCTTGCACCTGAAATTGTTGTGGCTTTGCAAAATGAACGGCGGCAGAAAATGCAGTCGTCAGGGGCTGGTGGCGGATCGTATAGTTTTCGTCGGCACCGGGATGGCGCCTTGGTCAAAGGAGCCCATTGTAGCTACTTTGCCGAGCAGGGTTGTCTTCTGGGAGATTTAAAAGGGCCGCTCTGTATTAATTTTATCTGCCCGCCGATGCGTAACGACCTCCTTGTGGTTTGTGCCGGAGGTGATTGTCTGGTCGGCCCGGAACACGATTTTTTGTTTATCTATCGCAGCCTGGCAATCATCAGCTACGACGGCCGGGCCGAGGTTGAGCAAGAACTTGCATTATTTCGCCGGAGATTGCAGGCGTTAGAAGACAGATGCAAGGCGTTTCTGAATGAACGACAGTCTCGATCGTTATATGGTCTTTCTTTTTAAGGTTGTAAACTTGGGCTGTGATATATAAATTATTGTAAATATTCGGCTTTGATTTCAAACTGTCTCGATGTGGGGACAGAATTTAATTCTGTCCCCGTGCGAAGCAGGGCGAAGCGACGTTCGATTCCACTTGCTGTGACTTTATGGTGGTTAGCCGAATATTTACAAATTATTTGTGTCCATTTGTGTTCATTTGTGTTCATTTGTGGTTCCGTTTTTTTTAACCACAAATGAACACAAATTTGCACAAATTAAAAATCAGGCTGGTTTCCGGCGCAATGCCGGATGAGGAGAAAAAGAGAAGATGTTGGATAAATTACTGGCTGCTCTGAATGAGACTGAGAGGGCGGCTGTCGATGAAGAGGAATATCAGGTATTAAGAGCGGTTGTTGATGAGTTACCGGCTTTTTCACGAGAAATTTCCCAGCTCATTCCAATCTTGCAGGAGATTCAGGGGAAACATGGATACCTGCCCCGGCTGGCGTTGGATATGGTTGCTGATCATGTGCAGACATCCATCGGCAAAGTTTACGGTATCGCGACATTTTACAATCAGTTTCGCTTCAATCCTCCGGGTCGTAACCCGATTAAGGTTTGCTTAGGTACGGCCTGCCATGTCAAGGGCGGCGAGATTCTTTTGGAAAACTTTGAACGACGTCTGCAGATCAAAGAGGGCGAGACCTCTGACGATCGCGAATACAGTCTGGAACGGGTTGCCTGTATCGGTTGTTGCGCTTTGGCTCCGGCGGTGGTTGTCGGCGAAAAAGTCGAAGCCTATGTAACCCCGAGTAAAGTTGAAGGAATAATAACTGAAATTGAAGTGCGCAACGAGATGGCAGCGCGGGAGCAGGCAAAAAATGACGCAACTAGCGAATAGTCCTAAAGAGCACCTTACGGTGCTTGCCGAGCGGGCCAGGGAACAGGTTAAAGAGTTGAAAGAGTCGCCGGTGCCGGTGATCTATGTCGGTTGTGCCACTTGCGGCCGGGCGGCTGGGGCTCTGGAGACGATTGCCGCTTTTGAAGAAGTTCTTAAGGATAACGGGATTGAGGCGAGGATCGAAAAGGTCGGTTGTCTCGGCCACTGTTATGCTGAACCCCTGGTGATTATCCAAAACCCCGGTTTTCCCCCGCTTCTCTATCAAAAAATCGGTGCCGGTGAAGCCGGAATTTTAGTCCGATCATTTCTTAAAGATGGCAGTGATCCCTGTTATGAATATCTGATCGGGGCTCTGGAGGCCGATGAAAATTTTCCGACGCTCATGGATTATCCGCGTTACCTTTATGAAAATCGGATGGTGATGGAGCATTGTGGTTTGATCGACCCTGATGAAATAGATCATTATCTCGCGGTTGGCGGTTATCTCTCTTTGGTGCAAGGGCTCGAAAAAGGCGGGGCTTTTGTGCTCGAAGAGGTTAAGGCCGCCAATCTGCGCGGGCGTGGCGGGGCCGGTTTTCCGGCCGGTCGCAAATGGGAGATTGCCCGAAACGTTGAGAAAACACCGAAAATTGTTATCTGTAACGGTGATGAGGGTGATCCCGGTGCCTATATGGATCGGACCCTGCTCGAAAGTAATCCGCACCAGGTGCTTGAAGGTCTGGCGCTGGCGGCGTTGGCGGTTGGAGCCGAACGGGCCTTGCTCTATATTCGGGCCGAATATCCGCTGGCGGTTAAAATTATGGAGAGAGCCATTGTCCAAGCCCAAGAGAAGAATCTTCTCGGAGCTGACATTTTAGGGAGCGGTTTCTCGCTTGAAGTTTCAGTTTTCCAGGGTTCCGGTGCCTTTGTTTGTGGTGAAGAGACCGCTTTAATCGAATCTTTAGTCGGTAACCGGGGCATGCCGCAGCCGCGGCCGCCATATCCGGCGGTAGCCGGGCTCAATAGTTTGCCGACGGTTATTAATAATGTTAAAACCCTCTCCACGGTGCCGTCGATAATTCGTAACGGTCATCAGTGGTTTCGTTCTATCGGCACCGAAGATAGTCCGGGAACCGCGATTTTTTCAGTCGTTGGTGAGGTTGAATATCCGGGTCTGGTCGAGGTTCCCATGGGAGTCACTCTTGAACATCTGGTTGTTGATGTTTGTGGTGGAATCAAAGATGGTAAAGAGCTTAAAGCTGTACAGATCGGCGGCCCTTCCGGCGGTTGTTTGCCCGCATCTTTGATGGAAACGGTGATCGATTTTGACTCTTTGAAAACGGTTGGCGCGATGATGGGCTCCGGCGGTCTGGTGGTCATGAACGAAGATACCTGTATGGTTGAGGTGGCGCGCTATTTTACCGACTTTACCCAAGGTGAATCGTGTGGTAAATGTACCTTCTGCCGGATTGGTACCCGGCACTTGCGTGATATTTTGCATTCAATCACGATTGGCGAGGGAACAATGGAGGAGTTGGCTGATCTTGAGGAGATCAGCAAGGCTGTGATCAAGGGTTCGCTCTGCAGCCTGGGTAAGACCGCTCCCAATCCGGTTTTGACAACCTTGCGTTTTTTTCGCGATGAGTATGTGGCCCATATTGAGGAGAAACGTTGCCCGGCGAGAATGTGTCGTCCTTTGATCGCTTTCTATATCGATCTTGAACCGTGTGCCCGGGGTTGCGATGCCTGTGTTGCCTGTTGTCCGACCGATGCGATTTTTACGACCAGTAATCGTAAAAAAGCGATTGATCAGGAAAAATGCGTTAAATGTGGTGAGTGTGTCTACGCCTGTCCTCCCGAATACGATGCCGTACGGCGGGTCTCGCCCCCGGAAATGATCCCCGATCAAGGGGTGGAACCGCTGCCGGAAACTGAAAAAGAGACGG
>JAYEMC010000082.1:4199-4855 GCA_034717935.1 Pseudomonadota bacterium
GAGTGAAAATCAGATTACTATAACGGTTGATGAACAAAAAATTTCGGCTCCGGCCGGCTCTTATCTTTTGCCGGTCTGCCTGGAAAACGATATCTATATCCCTAACCTCTGTTTTGTCGAAGGTATGGATGATCCTCCGGCTTCCTGTCGTCTTTGTCTCGTGGATATCGAAGGCGAACCGGCCCCGGTGGCTTCCTGCCGTTGCCGGATTACGGAGGGGATGGTAGTTAAAACCGATAGTGAGGAGATCCTTAAGCTTCGCCAGGTTGCCTTTCGTTTGTTGGTTTCGACCAATGACGGCAGTTGTCGTACTTGTATTGCCAATCGCAGTTGCGAATTGCAGAAGATTGCTAAATTTCTTCATCAGCCCCTTAAAACCAAACGCTTGCGGCATATTGATCGCGACTATCCTGAACTGATTGATGATCACCCTTTTCTCGTTTATGAGCCCAAAAAATGTGTTCTCTGCGGCTGCTGTGTACATGTCTGCGGGGAACTTGAGAAAGGCTATAAACTCGATTTTGCTAATCGTGGTATGAACACTATTATCTCTTTTTTCGGCAGTGACCTGGATCCCGCGAGCTTAGATTGTGAAACCTGTTTGGCTTGCACCGAGGTCTGTCCGGTTGGGGCGCTGAGTAGTAAAATCAAGTGGA
>JAYEMC010000083.1:0-4826 GCA_034717935.1 Pseudomonadota bacterium
ATCCAACCATGCGGCTTTTTCGGCAGCCGGAACCGGGCGACTGGTCGTCGGTGGTTGAACGTGTTTGTCATCGTTTACAGGAAGTGGTAAATGGCCGGCTTGAATATCTAAATTAATATGTTTATGCCACCAATAAAAAACTCGGAGTAACTTCTTTTCAGCGTAAAAAAAGAGGGGCCCGGAATATTTATCCGGGCCCCTCTTTTTTTACTTGTTATCTCTAAGCTTTAACTAAAGTTTAGGGATTGAGCTGCTCGCAGGCGATGATTGTCTGTTTGCAAAGAACTGATGTGGTGACTGAGCCCACACCGGCTGGAACCGGGGTTATTTTTTCAACGATCGGTTCACACTCGGCAAAGTCGACATCGCCGCAGTATTTGCCGGGGTTGTCGGGATCTTCGTTGATGCCGACATCAATGACAATCTGGCCCGCTTTAACGAAGTCGGCTTTGACCATTTTGGCGCGGCCGACGGCGGCGATCAGAATGTCAGCTTCCTGGCAGACTTTATTCAGGTTTTCAGTGCGGGAGTGACAGAGAGTTACGGTGCCGTGTTCGCGTAACAACAGCATGGCAACCGGTTTGCCGACAACCAGGGAACGTCCCAGAACAACGCAACGTTTGCCTTTAATCGGGATGTCGTAGAAGTGGAGCATATCCATGCAGGCGGTCGGCGTGCAGGGTGGGAATCCGGTGAGATCGTCGGCGAAAACTTTGGCGGCACCGCCCAAAGTCAGGCAATCAACATCTTTTTCGACCGGAATCAGGGCGCGAATTTTACGATCATCAAGATGTTTCGGTAGCGGCGCAAACATCAAAATGCCGTGGACTGAAGTGTTAGCTCCAACCTCGGCGACGGCTTTTTCAAAGTCAGCCTGGTTGATATCTTCGGGGTATTCAAAAACTTCGTAAGCCATGCCGACAACGTCGCAGGTTTTTTTTGCACCGCCTTCGTAAAAGAGATCGTCAGGGCGGGCACCAACCCGGATGATTCCGAGTTTGGGCATGATGTCACGAGCTTTTAAAGCCTCTACCTTTTTTGTCAACTCCGCTTTCATTGCGTCGGCAACCGGTTTGCCTTTCAAAATTTCAGCCATCAGGAATTTCTCCTTAAATAATATGATAAAGTTAACGATAACTATTCAGGTATCGCTCTTAAACTATTTTTATTGCAGCTTGCCCAGAACCAGCGCCAGGGTCTCATCAGCAATTTTGCTGCCGTCGGCCAAGAGTTGATCCATCTCAGCTTTGGCGGCTTTATTGAACTCCTGATCTTTGATGCCGTTGATATTGATAATGACATTGAGGCTGCCGGAGATCAGAGCGGCTTTTAAGAAAACGACGCCGCAGGCTACATCGGAGATTGCGATCATGGTGCCGATTACACCCATGCGCTGATGAATTTTGATTCCTTCATAGGCTTGGCGCATAATATCAAGGGGCACGGAACAGGCGGTTTTGCCGCAGGCTTCCATGGTTTCAGCTTTGAGTTTCTTCTCGGCATCGGTCTCTCTCGGCATACCGTAGGCTTTGGAGAGCGGCTCAAATACTTCGGCGTCCTTATCGACTAAAGCTTCGAGAGCGGCGATGACTTTGGCACCCCGCTCAACGAGCTCTTTGGCTTCATCTTCAACGTCGGCATATTTCTTTTTACCGATGGTCAGGTTGCCGACCATATTGGAGAGAGCCATACCGATGGCACCACCCATGGCGGCTGCTCCGCCACCGCCGGGAACTGCGGCTTTGGAAGCCAGAACTTTATTGAAATCTCTGCATGTTTCATTGAGCATTGACATGGTGTACCCTCCTATCTTTCAGAACCATAAGATGTGCGCCACCGGCCTCATAACCGCGACGATTGTCTATTGTATTTTACCAATCGCAAAATCAGGCATCGCTTACAATGGATGCCCGGTTTTGTCAAGTGAAAATGGTTTAGATTGTCGGCACGCCGTTTTTATCCCACCCTCGTAAATGGTAATAGTCTTTGAGCATCAACTCAAGTTCCACTTCAGTAATAACCTTGCCGGAATCTTCCAGGCGTCGATGGAGTTGTTTAGGCAGGCGATCAGCATCCGGTTTCATGCCTTCGCGCAGGTTGAAACGCCGCACAAGATCGGCAATCCGGGTTGCGATCTCTGTCAGGCCGGTTTTGTCGATATTCTCACCGGTTACCGTTTGTAGGAGTTCAATAAGGTTTTCCCAGGGGTAGAGATCACGGAAAAATCGGCAGAGAATGAGACTATCAAAGATGGTCAGGCGATCTTCGAAGTCGAGAAAAAGTTCGGCTTTGCCGGCGGTTTCATCAGGATCGATCATGCCGCTCAATTCCGGTTTGTAAAATGTTGCCCGCAGGTGGCAGGCGCCGCGGTCGGAGGTCGCATATCCGAGACCCATTCCTTTTAAAGGTCGGGGGTCATAACCGGCCGGTTCCAGACCTTTGACATGGACGGCCAGGTCTTCAAGTTTCCAGGCTATGGCAGCATGCCTGATGCCTTCAGCGAGAATGGCGCCAATTCCTCTCTTTTCTGCTATCTTGGCCAACAGCGAGGCAATTGCATCGACCTGCCCGTAATCGATTGAATAATCGACTCGGCCTCGGCGTACCGCTTCAATGGTGAAGGCGCAGAGATTACCGGCGGTGATTGTGTCCATGCCGAGCCGGTCGCAGATATCATTTAAATGGGCGATCTCTTCGATACTGTCGATTTGACAAAGGCCGCCAAAGGCGTAGATAGTTTCGTATTCCGGCCCTTCCAGTTTGAGACCGGCGTGGCGGCCCTGTTGGATGGTTGTCAGCCGACCGCAAGCCATGAAACATTTCAGGCAGGCGTGGGATTTGACCCGGCAGCGTTCATGTAAGGCTTCAGCTCCGATTTTCGGCCACTCATCATAGCTGCCTTTAGACCAGTAGCGGGTCGGAAAAGCTCCGGCTTCATTCATGATTTTAACCATCATCGGCGTGCCGGAACTCTTGTAAGCTTTAACTCCGGGCAGCTCTTTGCTGGTTTTGGCAAAATCCCTGGCCCATTCGGAGAGTTTTTCAGAATCAGCCAAAGGGCGTTGGCGATCTCCCTGAAAAAGAATACCTTTAAGTTTTTTTGAGCCCATGACCGCACCTAAGCCGGTACGTCCGGCCGAACGCCAATAGTCATTCTCAATCACGGCAAAACGAACCAGATTTTCACCGGCCGGACCGATGACGACAGCCCCCGATTTCCGGTAGCCGGAAATTGAGAATCGTTCATTTAAGGCATCTTCACTTTTATAGGTGTCAAGTCCCCAGAGGTCGTCAGCCGGACAGAAATCGGCGCCGTCGGGGTGGATGCGCAAGGCGATGGGCGTATTGCCGGCACCGTTGATCAAGAGAGCATCAAATCCGGCGGCATCGATCGCTTCCGGCACCTTGCCGCCGGCATAGGATTCGGAATAGATGCCGGTTTGCGGTGATTTGCTGTAGACCCCGTAGCGGCATGAGCCCCAGATCCGGCTCCCGGAAAAAGGCCCGGTCGCAAAAATCAGGCAGTTTTCCGGGGCCAGCGGGTCAACTCCGGGAGGGTTATTCTCAAAAAGAAGATAGGAAGCCAAACCCTTGCCGCCAAGATATTTGTCGTAGATATCGTCAGCCGGGGTTTCGATCTGAAACTTTTTCTTACTCAAGTCTACTTTCAGAATTCGACCGTAAAAACCATTCATATTTAGGCACTCCAGAGAATTTTTAAAAAGTTGGCGGCGAAATAACCTTAGTTTTACGAAGTAAAGCTACATGAAGCAAAATTATAGTTTGTGTCAAGGAGAAATATTGTTTAATTGATTGTCTGGAAAACCGCATCATAGCAAGTTGTCTGAACTTTTACAGCATCAACATCGGCGATGCTGTAAAAAACTTGACAGGCTATACTTTTTATCGTGTTATTATGCAACATTACTGATGTGGAGGTATAGGGTTGCTGTTAAGTCAGGTTGTAAATATAAAATCAGGTTATCCGTTCCGGGGCCGGATTCCCGAGGTTTCCGGAACCGGTGTGCAGGCAATTCAGATGAAGGATGTCTCGATTGAAACCGGTATTACCTGGCAAACCGCCGTTGAGACGGAGCTTCCCGGAAAACGCGAACCCGGCTATCTGCTTCCGGGTAATATTCTGTTCACTATTCGCGGTAATCGAAACTATGCCGTACTGGTGGATGAGTCGGCCAACGCCCATCGGGCGGTTGCTTCGCCCCACTTCTTTATTCTGAGTTGTACATCGGAAACCGTTCTGTCGGCATATCTCGTCTGGTTGTTAAATCAGGGGCCGCTTAAGCGCTATTTCAAGAGAGAGTCCGAGGGAACCCTGACCAAGGGAATTCGCCGGAGCGTGTTGGAAAATGCGCCTATCGCCGTTCCACCGCTTGAGAAGCAGCGCAAGATCGTGGCCCTGGCGCAGGCCGCCGGCCGGGAACGTAAGCTGTTCGAACGGCTGATTTGCAACAACGAAACTATGCTCGATATGATTGCCACCGATCTACTCGGAGGTTGTCCGAGAACGTCTTTTTTACCCATATCTGCGTTATGCTCAAAAAATTATCCTCGGAATACTTAATGTATGCTGCGACCAAAGGGAGTGCCCTTGCGGTACGGGTAATTTTCTTCGCATGCCTTGATCTGAGAAAAAAATCCTATTTTCGGACAGTCTCCTGAGGGAGAAAAAGGAGTTAAAGTGAACGACACCATCAATCAGGATTCGATCAATAAAGCGCTCTGGGCCGCCTGCGATACCTTTCGTGGCATCATCAGCGCCGATACTTACAAGGATTTTATCCTTACCATGCTCTTTTTGAAATACA
>JAYEMC010000084.1:0-4814 GCA_034717935.1 Pseudomonadota bacterium
TATAAAGAAAGAATTTAACGGCCGCATAGATTTTGTTATCTCCGCCCCACACCCCGATCAGGAAATACATCGGAATCAGCATCAACTCCCAAAAGACATAAAAAAGTATTAGATCAAGGGAAACCAATGCACCGAGCATTGCAGTTTCGAGTAACAAGAGGCTGATCATAAACTCTTTGACTCGTTTCTGGATATAGGTCCAGGAGCAGAGCACACAAATCGGAGTCAGAAAAGTGGTCAAAATTATAATCCAGATACTGATACCATCAAGTCCAACATAGTAACTTAAGCCGGCGCTTTTTATCCAGGTATACCGCTCGACAAACTGCATCGCAGCGGTACCGTTCTGAAAACTGAATAGCAAAGGCAGTGAAACAAAGAACTCGATCACGGCAAAAACCATGGCAGTGCCACGAATTGTATCCTTCGCCTCTTTATCGATAAACATCAGGATTAAAACCCCGAAGATCGGAAAGAAGGTCACAAGGCTGATAATCGGAAAACCTAGCTCATTCATCTATCGCACTCCCTGCTGATGGTGTAATACTTGGGAATTATATCTATTTTTCAATAAAATAAAGTGTAACTTAGTCAAACTAGCCCAGGTGGGCTGGACAAATCTAAAGCGCTTTCGCAAAATAATATGCGAGTAAGATCACGGTACCAAAGACTACCGAGATGGCATAACTCTGGACATAACCGGATTGCATGTAGCGTAAGGTAGCGCTACCCCAGCCGACAAAGCGGGCGACTCCATTAACAATACCATCGATAACTCCGACATCAACCCCTTTCCAGAGAAAGTAACTGAATCCACGCAAAGGTGAGATAATAACAATGTCGTAGAGCTCATCGATATACCATTTATTGAGCAACAGGCGGTGAACAAAAGCGTACTTTTCGGCCAGAGCAACCGGAATCTCCCGTTTTTTGATATACATAATGTAGGCTATAAAGATACCAAAACCGGCAATCGCTACTGATACCGCCATCAACAGATACTCAACCCACAGAGGCGGGTGATGAGCGCCGTGATGTCCAGCCGCCTCAACTGCATGACCAGCGGCAGCGTGAACTGCATGTCCGGCAGCATGTACAGCTTGTTGTGCGCCATGCGTCACTGCTGTTGTCGCATCTTGAAGTAATTTACCATCACCCAGCCCGATTACAGGCTCAAGAAAATGGTGAAACATATTACTGCCGCCTAACGCATGCGGTACACCTAAGTAACCACCGACAGCGGCAAGAAAAGCAAGGACACAAAGCGGTACGAGCATGGTTTTCGGTGAATCATGGATATATTCAGCCGCATCTCCAGCCCGACACTCGTTAAAGAAGGTCATAAAGAGCAGGCGGAACATATAGAATGCAGTCATCCCGGCAGCAATCACGCCTATCAACCAGAGTAACCAGTGACCCTGAGGACTACTGTAGGCTTTCCAAAGGATCTCATCTTTACTGAAAAATCCTGAGAAACCCGGAATCCCGGCAATCGCAATCGTTCCAACCAGAAATGTCCAAAAAGTAACTGGGGTTTTATCTTTTAAGCCACCCATATTACGCATGTCCTGCGCATCATCATGGGAGTGAATCTTGTGATAGGCATGATGCATCGAATGAATAACCGCACCAGCACCCAAGAACATTAAGGCTTTAAAGAATGCATGGGTTAAGACATGAAACATCCCGGCAGTATATGCGCCAACGCCCAACCCTAAGAACATGTAGCCGAGCTGACTAACCGTGGAATAGGCCAGAACCTTTTTAATATCATTTTGGACAAGGCCGATCGAGGCCGCAAACAGGGCGGTCAATGCACCAACCGTGGCGACAACCCCCAGAGCAAATGGGGACATCGAAAAGAGAACATTAGAGCGAGCGATCATATAGACACCCGAGGTTACCATGGTCGCAGCATGGATCAAGGCACTAACCGGAGTCGGACCGGCCATCGCATCAGGGAGCCAGACATAAAGAGGAATCTGGGCCGATTTGGCCGTACAACCGATAAAGAAGAGGAGGCAAATAGCAGTCGCCTGATTCGTAGATAGATAATGTACATTGCTGAAGACTTCGTTAAACTGCAGACTCCAGACTCCATGTTCACCGAGCCCGGTAAAGAGCAGAAACATACCAATTAGAAAGGCAAAGTCACCAACCCGGTTAGTAATAAAAGCTTTTTTACCAGCAATGGCATTAGCTTCGTCATCAAACCAGAAGCCGATCAAGAGGTATGAGCAGAGACCAACTCCCTCCCATCCCAAGAACATCAAGAGGTAATTATTAGCCAGGATCAGGTTGATCATGGAGAACATGAAAAGGTTCAGATAGACAAAAAAGCGGTAATATCGACCTGGGTCACCATCCATATAACCAATCGAATAGACATGGATGAGAAATCCAATCCCGATAACGAACATTGCCATCATCATCGATAACGGATCTATCAGATAAGCGATATTAGTTTGCAGAACACCACTATTAATCCAGGGAAAACAGGTCACTTGTATAATACGCTCGGCCGCAGGCAAGCCCTGGAGCTGGAAAAATATAATACAGGTCACGATAAAGGAGAGGGCAATCATACCACAAGCAATCCAGTGGATCAGACTCTTGTTAACCGCCTCAATACGACGTCCGAGCAGACCGTTAATCAGGACTCCGATGGCCGGGAAAAGCGGTACCAGCCAGATATAATCGAACATACCTATAACTCCTTAAAATTCCTAGTGAGAATTATTTCTTTACAGCAAATCTTTTAAAGCTACATTACCACTTCAAAAGATTGAATTTGTCTAGATCAATAGAACCGTGTTTACGGTACATGAGAACAAAAATAGCCAAGCCGACAGCCGCTTCGGCTGCAGCAACAGCCATAACGAAAAGCACCATGAAGATACCGTCAAGAGATTGATGGGCACGACTGAACGTCACAAATGCGATACAGACACCGCCCAGCATAATCTCGATACACATAAAGACAACTATGGCATTACGGCGGCAAACTGCACCGGCAGCACCAATAATAAAAAGGACAACTGATATAGCTAAATAGATACTTTGATTTTCAATCATGTCTCCAACTCCTCTACTTTACGCGTTTAGCCAGAACTACGGCACCAATGACGCCGGCAGTCAGGAGAATGGAAACAACTTCAAAAGGCAGCAGATAGTCAGCAAAAAGAAAATTCGAAATCACTGCTACGCGGCCATGAGTTGCTACCAATGTATCGGTTATCGGACCTTGGACGGCACTTAGACTATTGCCTAAACTAACTAACATCATTTCCAGAAAAAGTACGATTAAAGCTGCCACCCCAACCACTTTAGAGACCCGAGTATTAACCTTAGCGTCTTTTTCGTGACGTAGATTGAGCATCATGATGGCAAATATTATAAACATCATAATCGCTCCGGCATAAACTATAACCTGTAACATAGCCAAAAACTGGGCATGCAACAGAACATAAATTATCGCCACCATAAAGAAGGAGAAAACCATCCATAGGGCACTATGCAACGTCGAGCGGGCAAATATAACCAGCAACGATGAGATAACCGCTAAGCCACCACATATCAACAAAAATACCAGTTCCATCAATTCACTCCTAAACAAGTTACTCTATTTGCCTGCAAAGATATATTTTTCCGGGTTTTTCAATTTTTCTATATCAAAGATAAAATCTTCACGCTGATAGTCAACAAAATCATACACCTTAGTCAACTCGATCGCATCTTTGGGGCACGCTTCCTGACAGAAGCCGCAAAATATACAGCGCAATTCATCAATTACAAACTCTTTCGGATATCGCGTCCCACCGGCATCTTCATATGGAACAATGGTAATTGCCTGAGGCGGACAGATTTTTGCGCAAAGCCCGCAAGCGACACAATTCAACTCACCCTGATCATCGACTTTCAATCGATGCAGTCCCCGCCAGCGATCACTCACCTCACGGCGCTCGGTCGGATACTTGATCGTGATCGGCTTACTGAAAAAATTCTTCAGAGTGTAGGCCAGACCTTTCAGGATCGGTGTAATGAATTTCCCTTCCGGTCGCCGATCACTGATATTCAGTACGTATTCTTTGTCGCCCATGTTATCCTCTTAAATAACCTGCCGCTGGTTAGAGGGCATTTAGGTAATTTAAATTATTATTTCTATAACTATTCTTTATATATTGAAGACCAGCATCCACAATCCGGTAAGCAGTATATTGAGCAGGCCAAAGGGGAGTAGAATCTTCCAACCAAAACTCATAACCTGATCATATCGTAAGCGGGGGAAGGTAGAACGCTCCCAAACACAGAAGAAGATCATGAAAAAAATTTTGAGAAAAAACCAGTGCGGGCCATCAACAATCGGACCATGCCAGCCGCCAAGAAAGAGAGTCGTAACCAACGCGGCAAAAACAAACATGTGACAATATTCAGCCATAAAAAAGAGGGCGAACTTCATCGAGCTGTATTCAACGTTAAATCCGCAAGCGAGCTCAGCTTCAGCCTCAGGCATATCAAACGGTGTCCGGTTGAGTTCAGCCAGGCCACAAATTATAAAGAGAACAAAAGCAAACGGCTGTTTTACAATATTCCAGAGCCCGGTTTGCGAATTGACGATATCAACCAGGCTTAAAGAACCGCTGACCATGACTACCGCGATCACGGCCAAGGCCAGGGACAATTCGTAACTAATCATCTGGGCCGCTCCACGCATGCCGCCGATCACGCCATATTTGTTCCCCGACGACCAACCTCCGATGATACCACCATAAGAACCGATCGTTGAGATTCCCAGAATCAGGAGCACGCCAACA
>JAYEMC010000085.1:0-4808 GCA_034717935.1 Pseudomonadota bacterium
CAACATAACTGTAGAAATAGAAGGCTGACAGGTTTCCCAGGCCGGAGGCACTTAAGGCAAAATCTTTCATCAACTCTTCGGTTATTACTGCGGGAGCAACCCTTTGGTAAAAGCCAATCAGGTACAAGGCGGCACCCAGCCCCCACATCCCCCAGGCCAGTCGTGCCGGCGGATAACTGTTCTGCTTGATAGATGATAACATTATGAGGTTTTTTCCTGAATTATGTACTTTTCTATTTTTGTCTTAAAATCAGCGGGGATTTCAATACTTTTGTCATTTGCGTGGTCATAGTAAACCTGAATGGATTCCCCGGTGGCAAAAATCCAGGAAGGTTCTTCGGGCCGATATATTTCATGCCTGAAAGTGAAACTTTTGCGGCCGATATGGGAGACCCAAAGATCGACTGCCATGACATTGTCTTCTAGTCGTATTGGTTTGTTGAAGTTGCAGGAGACTGCGGCGAGAATAAAGGGAAAATCTCCCGGAGAGCTACTGTCGAAAAGGTGGTAAAAAAAATCTTTTCGGGCCTCTTCCATGTAGGTAAAATAGGTTGCGTTGTTCACATGGCCTATGGCATCGAGGTCGCGAAATCGTACAGTCTGTTTGCTGGTAAACCGATTATTTATTTCCATTTTTATTGTTCTCCAAAAGCTATAACTGCTCAACTACATCATATTTCATAGAAGGTGGGCAAGGTTGCGTTTTTTTTGTTCATCATATCGAACCTGGACAGCTTTGCCGACTTGGTTTTGGGTGGTCAAGGCTGAAATTGTTTCGGGGTCGGTGTCTGAATTGGCGACAAACCTGAGACCTTTCTCGGTCTTTCCATAGATAACGGTGTAGTCGGGAGCGCCATTTTTTTTGTAAATAACGGTGTAGGTTTCAATATATCCAATACCGATTGCTTCTTCGGCAATGGCTATTGGCCGGCTACCGGTCAGAGGTGTCTTTGCATCATCTAAGTCATGCTGTTTAAGGTCGGTTTCTGTAGGGGTAGCACTATAGATTCCAGCTGCATGTTTGTGCATAAACCATCCTAATGCCGTAACTAAGCCATTATTGATTTTCCCTTTGGCAATCATTTCGACCATAGTGGCCACGGCATGTAAGCTGTAATTGTTGCCGGGGCCACCAAAAAAACCTAAACCTCCGGTGACGGTGAATGGTCGGCAGTCATCTTGTCTCAGTCCCAACATTTTTAGGGCTATGCCTACGGCACAGGGAAAACAGCTATAGAGATCGAAAGCTTCAATTTCATCAAGGGTTAAAGTGGAGCGCTGTAGAGCCTTGTCAACGGCAGCCTTAAGCGGCGGGCTCGATGTGAAATTCGATTTTTCAATCAGGAAGCGTTGACGGTCTCTGGCATAGCCGCCACCGATAAAGTAGACCGGGCGACTCTCTTTTTGACGGAATTTTCGGGATCTCTCTTCGGACATAAGAACAATTGCTGCGCCAAGGTCAACCGTAACAAACGGGTTCATCAGTTTGGTGTAAGGAAAGGCAATCATCCGGTTGAATGGGGTTTTGGTGATTATCTCCTTAGCTGCGTACCTTTTTTTTGACCAGGCATTTGGGTGATTAGCAGCGATCCGGCTATTGTGAGACCAAAGTTTACCAAGCCGCATTAAATAGTTCTTTAATTCGAGACCCGATTCTGCCCATAGCGCTGTTTCAAAGAGGGGGAAACCCTGGACAGGTTGGGATATCCCATGGCGTTGCTCAAGTTCAGTTGAACCGATACTGTCGTTACCTTGATAATCTTCGGGCAACCCCTGAAAAAGGGCATTTTCCGGTTTTGCCGGTTTTTTCGTTCTTGGGTAGTAGGTTTCGGCGCCAGCGATTAAAACCGTTTCCAACTCGCTTCGGGCAATCATGCCGGCAGCTATATTGATCAAATTTTGCGGAGACTCCCCACCTATTCCGGAGGTATGGATGAAACGAGGTGTGGCATTGATTTTTTGCGCAAGTTGTCGGGCTGCATCCGGGTAGTAGCAGCTGAGGGTCATAACCGTCATGATGCCGTCAATTTTTTTCAAAAAATCAATGCCGCTTTTCTCTTGTGCCCGGGAAGCGGCCCGGATCATAATCTCCAGAGGATCCTGGATTGTTCCTGTCACTTCTTTGCGTTGGGTAATCTGTCCCCAACCGCTAACAACGATTCTTTTATGCATAAGCAAGATGCCTCCTAGCCTGTCCGAAAATTGAAATTTTTTCTCAGATCGAGGCATTTTTTGAAAATAAGCACAGATATACACTTAGTATTTCGAGCATTATTTTCAAAAAATAACGCTGAGTTGGGAGAAAAGAGCATTCTCTGACAGGCTCCTAGTCGTCTACCTTCTCCAGTTTTTTTAGAACTTCAGTAAAAACCTCGCGCTCCTGGTCTGTTAGGCGAGAGATAAACCGTTGATTTGTTGCATAATAAATATGGGTTAGATCATCCTGCAATGAAAGTGAGCGTTCGGTTAAACGGACATGGATGGCCCGGCGGTCGTCGGGCTTGGCCTGGCGGCTTACGAGGCCATCCCGTTCGAGTCGATCCAGGATTCCGGTCAGGGTGGATTTGTCCAGCGCGACTTTCTCCGCCAGCCGGGTAATCAAAATACCATCTTCCTCATAGAGGGCGATCAATAAAAAGAACTGGGGCTGAGAGAGACCGTATTGAGCCAGGCGTTCGCGGTACACCCGGGTCATTTGTCGGGAAACTTTGCCTAATGAAAAACAGATACATTCCTGAAAAAGCACGGGCTATCCTCCGTCAGTGTTTCATGTTTATGATTAACTGCTTCGATGTGTTGCTTGATTTTGATTTTCACAAATAATATGTACACCAATTATTTGCATTCATAAAACATAAATAATTATGTTCTGTCAAGAAAAAATCACGGATTTTATTGACAAAGTAAAATTAATTGCCTATATAAATTACAAGTTAAATATATAGAATACATTTGGAGGTATTTATGCCGCAATTGCACTGTTATGTTCCAGATGAAGTAGCTGCACAATTTCAGCAAAAAGCTAAACATGCCCATTTATCAGTTTCTAAATATTTGGCCAAACTCATAAAAAATGAGATTGCCGGTCAGTGGCCCGAAGGTTATTTTGACCTTTTTGGCTCTTGGGAAGGAGATCCTCTTGAACGCCCTGAGCAGGGTCTCTATGAGAAAAGAGAGGAGTTAAAGTAGATGTGGTTACTTGACAGTAATGTTTGTATTCATTTGCTTAATGCCAGGCATCCTGAGATTGAACGAAATTTTCGTTTGCACTCTCCGTCGGAAATCGCCTTATGTAGTATTGTTAAAGCAGAGTTGTTTTTTGGAGCTAGACATAGTCAGCGGGTCGATGCCAACCTGCAACGTTTAAAACGATTTTTTGCGCCCTTGGCCAGTTTGCCTTTTGATGACCGTTGTGCTGAAGAATATGGATTGATTAGAAAAGATTTAACAGTTCAAGGTAAATTAATTGGTCCCAATGATTTGCTGATTGCGGCTATTGCTCGAGCTTATGACGCGACCTTGGTAACTCACAATACCAGAGAGTTTTGTCGAATCCCCGCTATTAGAATGGAAGACTGGGAAAAGTAGTGATTTTGTGGCGTTCTATGAGAAGGCTGCACCCTTTTTAGGAGGCTGTCCGAGTGGCAAAGCAGCATTTGCGGTTTACTCTCGGACAGCCTCCTGAATTACCTCCCGCCTGTCAGCCGATCGCTTCGGTCCCTGTATCTCCGGTGCGAATACGGTAACATTGATCGAGCGTGATAACAAAAATTTTGCCGTCTCCAATGGCTCCGGTATAGGCTCCATCCGCGATCGCGGTGATCGTTTTTTCAACAAATTCGTCATTTACGGCGATCTCAAGTCGCACTTTTTTCAAAAGATTAATCTCTACTTCGGCTCCACGATAGGTTTCGGTAAAGCCCATCTGCTGACCACAGCCCAACGAGTTGGTGACCGACATCTTGGTAATTGCCGCATCAATCAGAGACTGCTTGACATCATTTAACTTGTGGGGCTGTATGTATGCTATAACTAATTTCATTATAAACCTCCTTAATATTTCGGTTTAGTATTTTACTGATTGATGAAAATCTGAAAACCACTGTACGCTTCCATTCCATGCTCACTAATATCCAACCCTTTTTGTTCCTCTTCCGGAGTTACGCGAACGCCCATTATTAATTTCAAGCCGCCGAAGATGACCGCAGTTGCAACTGAACAGAATAGCCCGACGACAACTACTCCGGTTAATTGACTGACAAAACTGTGCGCTGTTGAAAAGATACCAACCGCCAGCGTGCCCCAGACTCCGCAAACCAGATGTACGGAAAGAGCGCCGACGGGATCATCAATTCGCAGACGATCAAAAAAGAGAACCGCGAAAACAACCAGAATACCCGCAATCAGGCCAATAATGATGGAGCTCGTAATTGAAACTACGTCGGCACCGGCGGTAATTCCGACAAGACCGGCCAGGCAGCCGTTAAGAATCATCGAAAGGTCAGGTCTTTTCTGGCTGACCCAGGAGGTCGTCATGGCGCCCATGATTCCGGCGGCTGCAGCCAGGGTTGTGGTTACAAAAACAAAGGAGACGGCCCCCGGATCAGCCGAAAGTACTGAACCGCCGTTAAAGCCGAACCAGCCCAGCCAGAGCAGGAAAGCTCCGATTGTAGCCATCGGCATGTTGAACTAAACCGCTAGCGCGGAGCCCTCCAGCACGAAATCCTTCCCAAAATAAGCACTATCTTTCTCTTTGTTAATTCCATCCGCTATCATTTATTATACCTCCAGGACAGTCATTTCGATTG
>JAYEMC010000086.1:0-4784 GCA_034717935.1 Pseudomonadota bacterium
GAGCAGTACTCAGGTCGCTTTTCTAAAGCTCAACCGAATGATTCAACGCAGCCACAGACAAGACCAGCGAACCACGGACGGTGGGGTTTCCGGCTCTCTGGAGGAGATGGGCTTTATGGAGACCATTCAGATTCTAGCCAACAGGGAGAAGGATGCCCTGATAACCCTGCAGGATCAAAAAAACAATTCGGCCGAAGTATACCTGCACCGGGGAGAGATCATCTATGCCGGATGTGGAAACCTGCAAGGCGAAACCGCCATCTATAAACTTTTAACCTGGAAAAACGGTTTTTTTCAAGTCACAACCCCAAAACAGCTACCGGAACGTAATATTTTCGGCAGCACCGAAGCGATGATGCTCGAAGGCTGCCGCCTTATGGATGAAGATTTACGGGACTTAAGAGAGGTAGTTAATGATGACCGGCAGTTAATAAATGATGAGTAATTTTTTTTCACCATCACCGTTATCATTCGGCAAAAAGAGATTTCTCATCAGCATAAATAAAGGCCTCTTGAGACGTAATCAAGCCCTCGGCAACCAGTGTCTTTAAATGCTGATCAATTGTCTGCATACCGAGTTTTTTACCGGTCTGGAGAATTGATGGAATTTGAAAAGTCTCACCCTCCCGAATCAGATTACCAACCGCCTGGTTGGCAAGCAAAATTTCAAGTGCGGCAACCCGCCCCTTTCCATCAGCTTTTCTAAGCAACTGCTGGGCGATAACCCCTTTCAACGATTCACTAAGCATCGTCCTGATCTGATCCTGTTGGTCTTTAGGAAAAACATCAATTATCCAATCAACCGTTTTGGCGGCACTACTCGTATGTAGAGTACCAAATACGAGAAGGCCGACTTCAGCAGCGGTAATCGCCAGAGAAATAGTTTCCAAATCTCGCATCTCACCCACCATAATGACATCCGGATCTTCCCGTAAAGCGGCCCTTAGGCCACTGGCAAAGCTCTCGACATGAACCCCAATCTGGCGCTGCATGATCAGACAAGTCTGATTTTCATGAATAAACTCTAAGGGATCTTCAAGGGTGATAACATGGGCTTTGCGCTCTTTATTTAAGAGGTCGATCATGGCCGCCAAAGTAGTGGTTTTACCACTACCGGTAGGCCCGGTTACAATTACCAAGCCCTTACGCAAACGAGCAAGGGATCGAACTACCGGCGGCAAACCAAGTTCACTGAAAGTTAAAATATCATGTGGAATCAGGCGAAAAACTGCTCCTAAACCACCATGCTTAAAGTAGACATTAGCTCGAAAACGGGAAACCTCTTCTATTTCATAAGCAAAATCGAGATCAAATTCAGCTTCAAGATGTTCAATCCCGGATTGAGGAGTAATCTCATAAACCAGAAGTCTAACCTCTTCCTCACTGAGCGCATGGTAGGCGACACGTTCAAGGTCACCATTAATCCGCAAGAGCGGCGGAGAACCGGCAGTAACATGCAGATCAGAAGCCTTATGTTCAATCATTAATTTCAGTAACGCGTCAATCTTAGCCATTACAAGCTCAGTTTTCCTGAAAAAGACTTTCTTCAAGCTCTTCCGATGATACCGGACAAGAGAGTTCCGTCGGCACCGTGCCCTCTTTGAAACACTCAAAAATGGTCTTTTCACTCTCCGGCACGGCCAGCAAACCGTTTTTTTCATCGATATTAGCAAAAACGATCCCGGACGGCACCGCAAAGTTCTCCGGCGGAAGCTCGTCCAGAGCGACTTTCATAAAATCGATCCAAATAGGGCAAGCCGTACGAGAACCGGTTTCATGACGACCTAAAGGTTTAAGATCATCAAAACCGACCCAAACTCCGGTCACCAGTTGTGGCGCAAAGCCCATAAACCAGGCGTCATAATAGTCATTAGTGGTCCCGGTTTTACCGGCCAAAGGTCTTTTCAGCGCCCGGTCAGCCCGGCGCCCGGTGCCCCTTTTAACCACATCGGCCAGCATACTGGTCATCAGGTAGGCGGTCTGGGGTGAGATAACCGGTTCTGAATCGGGCGGCAATAACGACGACAATTCAAGCCCCATCACGCCCCCCCCTTCACGCTCTTCGAGAATTTGACCATGGCGATCCTCAACCCGCTTGACAAAAACCGGTTTAATGAGACGACCCTGACCGGCAAACACGCCGTAAGCTGTAGTCAACTCCATCAACGAGACCCCGGATGAGCCCAAAGCCAACGTCAAATCGGCATTCAGAGTCGATGTAAAACCCAATTTTCTCGCATATTTGATTACTCTTTTTATACCAACCTGGCGTAACATTTTTATGGTCACAAGATTACGAGAATGAATCAGAGCTTGACGAACGGTTGTCGGCCCATAGAACTTCTGCTCATAATTACGCGGTTTCCAGGCGGAGCTCCAGTCATCCCCAGCGTCCTTGTAGACTATCGGGCTGTCGAGAAAGATAGAGGCTGGAGTCAAACCGTGATCGAGACCGGCAGCATAGATGATCGGTTTAAACGCAGATCCCGGCGAACGCCGCGACTGAATCGCGCGGTTAAATTCACTGGCCTGAAAATTTTTGCCGCCGACCATGGCCCGAACAAGACCGGTTTTCGGCTCTAAGGCAAACAAGGCGGCTTCAGCCTCGGGCTCATCTTCCAGAGTCACCTGAATTTCGAAGACAACCTCCCCGCTTATCTTTTTAATTCTGACCAGCACAACATCGCCGGTTTCCAGAGCGGCGGAAGGTATTTTGATCCGGGCTCGGGAATGACGCATGCCATCCTCCTCGGGACGTTTGGCCCAAACCATATCTTTGAGGGCAAGCAGCGCCGGTTGACCGCCAAGATCGAGAACCACATTTTTTTTTGCATCATCGACTTCAAGCACCAGGGCTTTACAGTAACGACCCACCTCCAAACCGACATGAGCAAGAGTTTCCCGCTCTTTTTTCAAATTCGCAATAAATTCATCCCGCTCCAAAGCACTTGCCAGACGCTGAAAGGGACCCCGAAAACCCCGCCTCTTGGCCAAATCCCGTAAGCCTTGATCGATAGCCTTGCGAGCCCCCTGCTGCCAAGCAACATCAACACCGGTATAGACCTGCAAACCCTCTTTGTAGAGCTGATCGTAACCATATTTTTTTTCCAGGTAGCGGCGGACATGCTCGGTAAAATAGGGAGTTTTAGCCGAAGGATCGGCCCGGGAAACGAGCTCAACGTCAGTCAAAAGTGCGGTTTGCAACTGTTCTCTGGTAATAAATTCCTGCGCCAGCATCTGGCCTAAAACATAGCGCTGACGCGCGGCCGATCGTTTAGGATTATTGATCGGTGAAAGATTGCTGGGAGCTTTCGGCATCCCCGCAATAATCGTCATTTCAGCCAAATTCAGATCACGGGTCTTTTTACCAAAATAGCGCTGGGAGGCCATCTCGACCCCGTACATACCGTGGCCTAAGTAGATCTGATTGAGGTAAATAAAGAGAATTTCATCCTTGGAGAGATATTTTTCTATACGATAGGCGAGAATCGCCTCTTTAATCTTTCTTTTAAACTTGCGCTCCGGGGTCAGGAGAAGCGATTTGGTCACCTGCTGGGTGATCGTACTGCCGCCCTGAACAATCCGCCGCGCCTCGATATTTTTGACCATAGCCCGAGCAATGCCCAAAAAATCAAGCCCCTGATGCTCATAGAAACGACTGTCTTCACTGGCGATAAAGGCCTTTTTTAAGAGATCCGGAATCTCCTCAATCGGTGCGACTTTTCTCTTCTCTATGCCAAAACGACCGATTAATTCGCCGTCTTGGGCATAAACTTCGGTCATGGTGTAGGGATGATAATCTTTAAGCGAGGTGATTTTGGGCAAATCACGAGAGTAATAATAGAAAACCCCAACCACCGAACCGACTCCGATGAGAAGGCCGAGAAAAGTCAGAAGGAGAAATATTTTAATTAGTTTACGGAGCATAGTTATGATTTTTACCACGCCGCCAAACAGTCTGAAAGACGTACCAGTTCGGCTGGCGGCAGAGTCGCCGGGCGGTCGCTGGGGGAAAATCCGGCGGCCACCAGTTTTTCACTCAACTCTTCCCGGGTCAAATGCGTCATCATCCCTTTTAGAGGATTAATAATCTGTTTGCGGCGTTGACTGAAAAGGGTGAAGACGAGACGTTCAAGAAAGGCTGGGTCAGCCACCGGGAAACGAGGTTGCTCGCGAAATTCAAAACGCACAACCCGAGACCAGACCTTAGGCTTCGGCGAGAACGCATTCGGAGAGACCTTGAAACCGGAATCGATATCGCAATAGAGACCAACGCCGACCGTCAAACGACCATAATCACGACTCCCCGGCTCAGCCACCAACCGGGCCGCAACCTCCTCCTGCATCATCAGGATAGCCCGCGAAAAAAGGTGCCGATATTTGATCAGCCGGAAAAGTATCGGGGTTGTTATCTGGTAAGGGATATTGGCAATTACGGCAACCGGGGCTGATAAATTCTGACTTTCAGCAATAATCTTATCAAGGTCGGTTTTGAGAAAATCACCGCGTTGTAAACTAAAACCGGCCTCGGAAACCGGGCTGAAACGTTGCTCCAGAGGCTCCCAAAGATCACGGTCGGCCTCAACCGCCACCACCCGAGCCCCAGCCTCAAGTAATGCCGCCGTCAAAACCCCTTCGCCCGGACCGATCTCAAGCACGCTTTCGCCAAGTTTAGGTGCCGCCAGATCAATAATCCGGGAGATTATTTGACGATCCCGCAAAAAATGCTGACCGAGACGTTTCTTGGCCTGACGAGCGGAAACTTTAAAACTAGAATTCACTGT
>JAYEMC010000087.1:0-4784 GCA_034717935.1 Pseudomonadota bacterium
GGCTTGTAGGAAAATAACATGGCCGATATTGCGCTTAGATTGGTGCCAGGTTTTGATGCGGTGATTGAGCAAAACCGCAAACGTAGCGGGACTACGTTGAGGATTTTGAGATTGAGCCGCATCAAAAGATGGCTCTAAGATAAGATGCAAGATTGGCCATGTTATTTTTTTCATGCCCTTAGGTCTGGCTTGCCGACTTAACCCCGCAGACTGGAACTGAACCCGGCGGCAGGTATCAGCGCCGCAAAAAAAACTTGCAACTTGCTAATAGTCAGGGTATTTCAATCTACACCATGAAATTTTGAAAGAAAAATTGATTACTTGACAACCATTTATTACGAAAAATGGAGAATAGATGAATCGCAAGGAACAGGCTATTTTACGGATTCTTAAGGAGACTGACAAACCGTTGAGCGGTCGCAAAATTACGACCGAACTTCTGCACACCGGTCATGAGATCAGTGAGCGAACCGTACGGCTCTATCTACACAAGATGGACGAGGCTGGCTTAACTCAAAATTTTGGCAAGCGCGGGCGTCAGATCAGCGAACTTGGTATGGAGGAGTTGGAGGCGACCGGAATCATCGAAAAAGTCGGTTTCCTCTCGGCTAAGATCCATCAGATGACCTATCGTATGAGTTTTGATCTGGAGCGTGAGACGGGTACGGTTGTGGTTAATGTCTCGTTGGTCAAGCCGGAAGAGTTGTTGGTTTGTGCCGATGAAATTATGAAGGTTTTTGCCGAGGGCTTTGCCATGGGCGAGCTTCTGGCGCTGCTCTATCCCGGTGAGCATATCGGGCGGGCCGTTATCCCGCCCGGTTATGTCGGCTTTGCTACCGTCTGCTCAATTACGTTGAACGGGGTTTTGTTGCAATACGGGATTCCCACGAACTCTCGTTTCGGTGGATTGCTCGAACTGCAAGGTAGAGAGGCAATTCGTTTTGTTGAGATCATCAATTACGATGGTACCAGTCTTGATCCTCTGGAAGCTTTTATTCGGAGTGGTATGACTGATTATAAAGGGGCTATCGCTACCGGAAATGGCAAGATCGGGGCCAGCTTTCGTGAGTTTCCTGCCGATAGTCGGGATCTGGTTGAGAAATTGGCCAAAAGGCTTGATGATATCGGTATGGGCGGGTTTATGGCTCTGGGTTGGCCGGGACAATCGTTGTTGGATATCCCGGTTAACGAAGGAAATTTTGGTGCCGTGGTTATCGGCGGGTTGAATCCGGCGGCTATTTTGGAGGAGAATGGATATCGGATTGCTTCACGCGCTCTCGCCGGACTGCTTGATTGTGATCGGTTTTTCCATTACAGGGAGATGATAAAACGGCTTAAGCAGGGGAATTGAAAAGGGCAAATTGAAAAAAGAGTTTTTACGACGCAATCTTACTTGACAACCGGGTTTCTGTCAGCTTTAATGAAAATTAGAGGTAACTATTCAGCGTAATTAGAGAAGCGCTATATATTGATGCATTTCAGCGAATTCTGGTGACACAACCCGATTCTCCGAAGGAAATCGGGTTGTGTCACCCTGGATTTGCGGGTTAGCTGAGTAGCTACAATTAGAGAAAGAAAGTCCCGATAATCTTATTTTTAAGGAGGGTATGATGCTGATTAAAAAAGTTCTGGTATTGACCGATGGTTCGCAAAATAGTCGCAGCGCCTTACGTTATGCAGTAGAGATCTGCCGTAACTTTAAGGCATCTTTGCATATTTTGTCGGTGGTCGAGGATATCCCTTCTTATGCTTATCTGGAAGTTGGGAGTGAATTCATTTCCCAAGTCCAGGAGACGGTCAGGCAAGAAGTGGTTCAATGTTCCGGCTACTGTGAAACCTCCGGGATTGTATGCGATGGTGAGATTCGTCACGGCGTGCCTTACGAAGAGATTATCAAGTATGCCAAAGAGATCGATGCCGACCTGATTGTAATGTCGACCCACGGTCATACCGGTCTTTCTCATATTCTTCTCGGCAGTGTTGCCGAGAAAATCGTGCGTTATGCCCCCTGTCCGGTTCTGACGACGCGGGTTGACGATAAGGATTGGGATATTCCAGCAGTTAGTTGTGAGAAACCTACTCCTGAAAGTTTGTAACTATTCAGCGTAAGTAAAAAAGCACCGTATATTGATGTATTTCAGTAAATTCTGGGGACATAACCTGATTCTCCGAAGGAAATCGGGATTGTGTCCCCTGAATTTACGGGTTAGCTGAGTAGTTACGAAAGTTTTTCATAAAAAACAAGGAAATGGTTTAGAGAGGCACAAAGTTTTTTGAAATCGTGCTGTTTTCTTTTTCGATCAGGGCTTTGTGCCTTCTGCCTCTGTGCCTTTGGTTGCGGTCGAAGCCTGCATTAGTCTAAAATCAGGCGTTGGGGATCGCAACGTTCGCGCAGGATTTTAAGCTCTTTTGCGGTTGGTGGCGGGAACTCTTCGGCCTCTTCCAAGTCAAGGGTAAAGCCGGTGTTTTGTTGAATCTCTGCGGCCGTGACGTCGGGGTAGGTTGCGGCCAAGTACATCTTTTTGCTCTCTTTGGCAAAACGCAAAATTCCCAGGTTGGTTATGACTGCCTCGGGCCCTCCCGGCCCGAGGCCGATTCTTTCTCGGCCGCCGGGGCCGTCAATCCAGCCGGGACTCGTAAAATAGTCGAGTTTTTCGACGAATTTTCGTTTTTCATGTTGCATGAAGACGATTGTCCGGTTGACAAAACTAGCGACATCACAGGCGCCGCCGCTGCCCGAGAAACGGATATCGGGTTGCTGATAGTCACCAATGGCGGTTGAATTTAAGTTGCCGTAAATATCGATCTGGGCGGCCCCTAAGATGCCAACCACCCGGCTGCCGGTAAAACGGTTTTGCATCGTCGCAAAGGCTTCGGCCAGGCCTCCGTTAACGGCAGTGGCATGCATGACGCGAGAATCGGCCACCGCCAGCGGCACCTCTTCAAGCCGGGAATCGATCGCTCCGGTCTCAAAAAAGATCGTACTTTGCGGGGCACTGATATTCTTGGCCGCCATCGCCGCCAGCATTGAGATCCCGGTACCGCAAAAGACAATCTCTTTGTCGTTGATTTCGCGGGCCGCCGCAATCGCCATCATCTCCCGCAGGCTGTAGTCAGTCTCTTTTTTTACCATTGTCCAATATCCAGCAGAGTTGGAACTAAAATAGTTGCCATTATCTGTGTCCATCTGTGTTCATCTGTGGTTCCTTTTTTTTTAACCACAGATGAACACAAATAAACACAGATTTAATTTATGTAAGTTGGTGAGGTTAGACAGCGCCTAACGATCTCTTTTAAGGCCGGTGGCGTAGCCGGTTTCAGGGTCTGCGATCAGAGTTTTCAGGTGTTCATCATCGTTTAATGCGATAAATTCCTGATGATCTGCGGTTCTCATGATTTTTTCTGTCAGGTAGGCCTGATAGCGCTCTTCGTCTTCTGCCGCCAGGCGATAGTTGTTCAGGTAGCGGGGGTCATAATCGTAGTGTTTGTAACAGGCGGTCGGGTAAGCTCCCCAGGTGATGGGAACCACGGCGTCAACATGGATGAATGGAATCTGGTTGCGATCCGGTTCCTGTTTGAGAAAATCTTCTTCGACCAGCTCTTCGCAGGTTATAATCAGGTGGCGGGCGGCTTTGGCCTGTTCGACATCGGCAAACGTCAGCCCCTGAATTCGGGCATCGCCGCGTCGATCGGCCTGTTGAACATGGATGATCGTAACCTCGGGGTTGATGGCCGGTACCAGAACCAGTTTTGGTGAATCACACCAGTCGCCGAAAGGGTTGTCGATGGTTACCAGTTTTTGCTTAGGCAGGCTCTCGTCATTGTTTCGCAGATCTTGGGCAAAACCCCAATGTTTGATTATATCAGTGCCTAGTCCCGAGCGCGTCGGCAGGAAGGGCAGTCCCATGGCTCCGGCCATAAACCGCAGCGTCATCTGGTAGTTGGAATAATCTTCAACTTTGAGCTCGCCTTTTTCCACAGCCCGGCGAAAACGGACACAAGTCGGAGCAAAACGTCCGCTTCCGGCATAGGCTATCTCAAGCCGGTTGACACAGCCGGCACCAACTAACTCATCGACTCCCTGACCGTTAGAGTGCGCATAAAGATGCAGACCTCTCTTTTTTTGTCGAATAATTTCATAGACGGCCGCCATCGGGTTACGATTAATCGTAAAACCGCCGATACTTAAATGACAATTATCTTTTACCAGCGAAGCGATAGCGAGAGCTAAGGTCGTGACTTTGTTTTGTGATGATTTCATGCCCTCTTATATAATGTCAGCTCTCTTTTTTTGCAACCTGTTCGTTGTCGGGCACTATTGTTATTTCCGCTTATCAAGAAGTTGGCGAATCCGGCTGAAAATTTGCTCGAATCAAATTGATCTTTAGATGTTACGGTCAAATAGATAACTTTTTTCGGTAGACCGTACCCTGAAAAATAGCAACCAGTTCGCAGTTTTCATCGCGTACTTCAACCTGATAGGTTGCCAGTTTAGGGTTGAGGGCGACCTCTTTGGCTTCGGCGGTGAGGGTTCCCTGGTTTGTTGCCTTGAGGTAGGAGATGGTCGCGCTGACGCCGACCGCCACCGTGCCGTGTGAATTTGAGGCCACGGCAAAGGCGAGATCGGCCAAAGTAAAGATGGCCCCGCCATGCGTAATGTCGACTCCGTTGAGATGTTTGTCGCCGATTATAAGTTCGGCTTTGGCGTAGCCGGGGCGGATCTCAAGCAGCGTGATATCGTTGTGAGCGGCAAAGCGATCCTTTTTAAAGAATTTCCTGATTTT
>JAYEMC010000088.1:0-4780 GCA_034717935.1 Pseudomonadota bacterium
GTCAACGGAACGGTGACGGATCTTAAAGATGCGGCAGCCGGGTTGCCCGGTCGTCCACCGGCCTTTTGTCCCGGATGTTCGCATCGGGGTATCTTTACCATTCTTAAAAAACTTAAAGTTTTTGTCTCCGGTGATATCGGTTGTTACACCTTGGGAGCCCTGCCGCCGATTTCGGCAATGCACGCTTGTGTCTGTATGGGCGCCAGTATCAGCATGGGTCATGGCATGGCCAAGGTGGTTGAACAGAGTGACGATATGAGTCAGAAGGTGGTCTCCGTGATCGGTGATTCAACCTTCTTCCATTCCGGTATGACCAGTCTGATCAACTGTATCTACAACAAGAGTAATTCGGTTGCCATGATTCTTGATAACCGGACGACCGGCATGACCGGTGGTCAGGAGAATCCGGGTTCAGGGCGGACTCTGGATGGTGAAGATGCAATCAGTGCTGATATACCGGCTCTGGTCAAAGCTTTCGGCATCAAAAATGTGGTCAAGATCGATCCTTACAACCTGGTTGATATCGAAGAGAAGATGAAAGCGGCTTTAGCTTCCGACGAGATGGTTGTGGTTGTGGTCGAGGCCCCTTGTGTCTTGCGTTATCGTATCAGTCATCCGCCGTTGAAGGTTGATGTCGAAAAATGTACCGGTTGTAAGCAATGTTTGAAAGTCAGCTGTAACGCTCTCTCTTTAGAAGAGAAGGGGGATGAGCGTTTTGTCGTGATCGACCCCAACATGTGTGCCGGTTGCGGAATCTGTGCCCAAGTCTGTAAATTTGATGCGATTGGAAAATAAATTTGGCTTTGCCATATAGAAGTTGGAGTATAAACTATGGAGACAACAAATATTTTATTGGCCGGAGTTGGTGGTCAGGGGGTCTTGCTGGCAAGCCAGATTTTCACCTCTGTGGCGATTCAAGCCGACCTTGATGTTAAACAGAGTGAAGTTCACGGCATGTCGCAACGCGGCGGCAGTGTCACCAGCCATGTCCGTTTCGGGGATAAAGTCTTCTCGCCGACCATCGATCCGGGTGAAGCCGATTTTCTGATCGGTTTTGAGCGTCTCGAAACCCTGCGTAACGCCCATTGTTTAAAACCGGGCGGGATAATTATCTACAATACCATGCGCATTAATCCGAGCACGGTAGCCTCCGGCGTAGCTGAATATCCGGATGATGTTGATGATCGGATTACCTCTTTCGCGGATAAGGTTTACGCGATCGATGGTCTGGGTCTGGGTCAGCAGGCCGGTAATCCGCGTTCTGCTAATGTGGTTATGGTTGGGGCAGTCTCAAAATTTCTCTCGCTCCCCGAAACTCTTTGGGAGAAGAAGATTCATGAGCTCCTGCCCCCCAAATTGGTTGATCTTAACCTCAAAGCCTTTCATTTAGGCCGCGAAGCCGTAGCCGGAAAATAATTTTTCGGTTTAGTGAGGATAAAAAAAGGGGCGTTTTGCGCCCCTTTTTTTGTGGAATTCATAAACAAACTTGTCTTTTACCCGCAAAAGGTATATTTCACCTTCAACCCTTTAACTCTTAAATTCTTTAACCCTTTTCGACTTTCCTATGCTTTATCAAAACACCAAACAGGTTTTAACCGCCCTGCACCAGATTAGTCGCTTGACTATGACCGGGATGAGTCGCGAAGAGCTGACCCGGACGATCATTGAGTCAGTGACCGAAGCTCTTTGCTATGATCGGGTGGCGCTATATCTCTTGCGCGAAGGGACGACCCTGCTTGAGGGGGTTATCAATGTCGGTTGTCAGGTTAGTGTCAAGGGGTTGAAATATGACACCAAGAGAGATCTCTGTGTTGAAACCCGAGTCGTACGTACGGGTGAAATTATTCGTATTAGAGAGGGTTTGGATGAATCCTTCTTTACCTCTCTCGATAAACGGCGTAATGAAGCCTTGAAACGTACCAACTGCGTTTTGATGCCGGTGATTACCGAGCATGGTATTGTCGGGACGATGTTGGCCGATCGCAGTTTCAGCCGGTTGGAGATTACTGATGATGATATCGAGATTCTTGAAATTTTCTGTAATCAGATCGGGCTCGGGGTTGAAAATCGTCGTTTCTATGCCCACAACCAGCGTCAAATTGATGAACTTATAGAGCTCCAACTAATTTCCCGGCAGATGAGTGAAGCTGGTGATTTGGGTGAGTTGCAACAAATTATCGTTTCCCGAGGGGCGGAACTGGGTTCAGCTCAAGCCGGATGGTTCTTGTTGAACCGGGGGCCTGGCGATAAATTAGTGCCGGTTTCAGCTTTTGGGGCTCAGCCGGAAGAGCTTTGGAATCTCGATATTAAGGGCCAGTTAAGAGAGTCTTTAGGTAGCAATCAGACCATTTTTCGATCCTCAATGAGAATTTCTACAGGAGGTGGGAGTCGGCAGGTTGGCGTCTTGAGTTTGCCCCTGCTGGTTGGCAAAAGGGAGCAGGGCTTGCTTTTGCTGCTCTATCGTGAAGTTGAAGTACCCGCCGGTCTTAATATTGATCTTTTGAAAGTCTTTGCCGCCCAGGCTGATAAAGCGATAGAGAGTCTAATTTTTAATCGTACCCTGATTGAAGATCGGGATTTTCGCGGGAGTATTCTGCGGAGCTCTCCGAATGCTATCATTACTTTGGATGGAGCTAAACGGATTACCTCTCATAACCGCTCCAGCGAGAAAATTTTTGCATCACTTGATCCCGATTGGCAGGGTAGTATCTTTGCGTTGCTTGACTCTCCGGCTTTTCGCCTGGCTTTAGAACAGGTCGGCAGCCGTCAGCAATCTTTAGCTCAGCTTGAAATGTGCCGATCTACTAGTGATCCTTGCGGTTGTTGCAGTGTTGCCGGGAGTAATGAAAAGGTTTTTTTCGTCAGCGTTACGGCGCTGGGTAAAGCCTCCAATATTGACCGGGGATTGCTGGTTTTTGTTCAGGATCAGACTGAAAAACATAAAACCGACCAAGAGGTGGAACGTATGCGCCGTCTGGCCTCAATTGGTCAGCTTGCGGCAGGTATTGCCCATGAGATTCGAAATCCGCTGACCGGGATGAATATCTCACTTGATATCATCAGTAATGAGTTGACGGATCGGCCGCATGCCGGTAAACTAGTGGCCGGGGTTGTCGAAGAACTTGATCGACTCGAAAATATCGTCTCTTCGATGTTGGAGTTCTCTCGGGCCGGGATTATGGATCGTACTTGGGTTAATGTGGTTGATCTTCTTAACGGCTGGTTTCCGATTTTTCAGGAGCAGTCTCGCCGTTTACAGGTTGAGGCTTCTTTGCGCATCAGCGAGGGTTCTCTGCCGGCGGTCTATGGTGATCGTGAGAAACTGAAACAGGTAATCATTAATCTCGGTCTCAACGCGCTTGACGCCGCTCTGGAAGGCGGTGGTAATATTACCGTTGTTCTCGATCTTGGGAACTCTCGCGGCAGCGGTTTTGCCGCTGAATTCGAATTTCAGGGTGAACGTCCTTGGTTCTGGCTGCGGATTATTGATGACGGTCCCGGTATGAGCCGTCATATAATTGAAAAAATCTATGACCCTTTTTTTACCACTAAAAACCGGGGTACCGGCCTTGGTTTATCGATCGTTCACAGTATCATAAAAGAGCATGGCGGACGCCTCGATGTTGAGAGCGAACCAGGCCGGGGCTCAACCTTTGCCGTCGGTTTGCCGGCCGGTGAAGCCCAACCCCGTTACCAGAGAGTAGAAGATGTCCAATCGAATACTTATAATTGATGATGAAAAACTGATTCGTGAATCCTTGACCCATCTTTTGAGTGGTGCCGGTTATCGAGTCGAAGTCGCCGGTCGGGTCGCTGATGCCAGACTCCTGATTGCGAAAGAGGTCTATGATCTTATCCTGGTTGATCTGCGCCTGCCTGACGGTAGTGGGATCGATATCTTGCGCCATATCCATGAACGGGCCGATTATGCTCCGTTGTGTATCATGATGACCGCTTATGGCTCGGTTGATACTGCCGTTGAAGCGATGAAATACGGTGCTTATGATTATGTCAACAAGCCTTTCAAATCACAAGAGATCCTGCTCATCGTCAAACTTGCCTTAGAGACCGGCAAGCTCAAGCGTGAGGTTCGGGATATTGTTAAAGCGAAATCCGAGATGAGTGATATTATCTCGGTCGACCCGGCTATGGAACGGGTTTTAGAGATGGTGCGCAAAGTTGCCCGTAATCGTGATGTCTCGGTTCTGATCCGGGGTGAGAGTGGTACCGGTAAAGAGCTGGTTGCTCAGGCAATTCACTATATGAGCGAACGCGCGACCAAGCCTTTTGTCAGTATCAATTGCGCTTCAATCCCCGGAAATCTTTTGGAGAGTGAACTTTTTGGTTATGAACGCGGCGCTTTTACCGATGCTAAAAGTCGTAAACTCGGGCTTTTGGAAAAAGGTGATGGCGGCACCGTTTTTCTTGATGAGATCGGGGATATGGAAGCCCCTCTGCAGGCCAAACTCTTAAGGGTTCTGGAAGAGAACAAGTTCAGGCGCTTGGGCAGTGTTGATGATATCGAGATCGATGCCCGTTTTGTCTCGGCAACCAACCAGTCGCTGGAAAAACTGATCGAAGAGGGCAAATTTCGCGAAGATCTCTACTATCGTCTCAAAGTTATCAATATTGTGGTACCCCCTTTGCGCGAACGGCGTCAGGATATTGAGATGTTACTTAAATACTTTTTTGAGCATTTCAACCGCAAGCTCAAAAAAAATGTCAGCGAAATATCCTCTGGAGCGCTTGAGTTACTCCAGAAATACCAGTGGCGCGGTAA
>JAYEMC010000089.1:0-4778 GCA_034717935.1 Pseudomonadota bacterium
AGGTTCTGATGAAAGCGGTGATGGGACTGGCGATGGCCATGTTTGGTGTGGCCGGGCTCTATCTCTATCTTAACAGTCCCTTTCTCGCTCTGATGCAGATTCTGATCTATGTCGGCGCGGTCTGTATAATGATTGTCTTCGGCATCATGGTTGGCTATACCCCGAAACAGTTGGCGGCTTATGCTATCGGGCCGAAAAATTCGATCCTGGCTCTGCTGACCTCATTTCTGACCTTAGTTGTTCTTCAGCTCGGGCTGGCTCGAACCCAATGGGTTCAATCCAGCAGCGCCGGAGCTGGTGATTATAGTCTGGCGGCTCTAGGGGAGACCTTGCTGACTCGTTATGGACTCGCATTTGAACTTATTTCGGTCGTTCTTATGATCGCCATGGTCGGGGCTGTGGCGATTACCTGGAACGGAAAACGCAGGGGGCTAAAATAAGTGATTAGTTGTAATCTCCATACCTACCTGATAATTGCCGTCTTCATGTTGGCCATAGGGCTCTACGGTATGATGCAGCATCGCTCGATGATCGGCATGCTGATTTCGATTGAGTTGATTCTTAATGGGGCGGGGCTTAATTTTATGGCCTTTAACCGTTTTCTGGCACCGGAACCGGTGACCGGGCAGATTTTTACGCTCTTTATTATGGGGCTGGCTGCAGCTGAAGCGGCGATCGCCGTAAGCTTAATTTTTGCCGTCTACCGAAAATATCAGACATCCGATCCGGAGCAGATTAACGATCTGCGCGGTTAGCGGGGATAGAGGTATTTAACAGATATGGATACAATTATTACCAGTAAAATCCTGCTTACCTCCGCTCTGCCGATGTTGACGGCGCTGCTGGTTATGTTCTCCGGCAAAAAGCCGAACCTGCGGGAGGCTTGGTCGCTGGCTGGAGCCTTGCTGACTTTTCTCTCTGTCCTTACTCTGTTGCCGCATATTCTCGCGGGTGGTGCTTATGAGTATACTTTAGCAACCCTCTATCCCGGGGTCAACATCAAGTTTTATCTTGATGGTTTGGGGATCATGTTTGCCGGTACCGCCTCCTTTCTCTGGATTCTGGCCGGTTTCTACTGCATCGGCTATATGCGCGGCCTCGATGAACATGCCCAGACTCGGTTTTATGTCTGTTACGCAGTTTCTGTTGGCGCCGCAATGGGGGCCGCTTTCGCCGGCAACCTCTTTACCCTCTATCTTTTTTATGAAATAGTTTCAATTTTTACGTATCCTTTGGTTGCTCATCATCAAGACTCGGAAGGTTATGCCGGGGCACGCAAATATATTGTCTATCTGATGTTTACCTCGAAGGCCTTTTTGCTGCCGGCGATGGTGATCATTTATATGCAGTGCGGAACTTTAGATTTCTGTCATACCGGTATTATTAATGGGATCTTTCCTGCAGGGGCCAATAAACTGTTGATTGTGGTCTCCTATCTGCTGTGCCTGTTCGGTTTTGCCAAGGCCGGGATTATGCCGTTCCACAACTGGCTGCCTTCAGCCATGGTCGCGCCTACCCCGGTTAGTGCCCTTTTGCATGCCGTAGTAGTGGTTAAAGTCGGAGTCTTTTCGACTTGTCGGGTGATGCTTTCGGTCTTTGGCGTACAAATGCTCCAGGATCTGAGTCTGGGCATGTTTACGGCTTACTTTGTTTCGTTTACAATTATCACGGCATCAATTATTGCTTTGAGTAAAAGTAATCTTAAAGCCCGTCTCGCCTATTCAACTATCAGTCAGCTCTCCTATATTATTCTCGGTGTTGCCATGCTCACCCCGAACAGTATTACCGGTGGGCTTGTCCATATCACCAACCACGCTTTTTCCAAGATCACACTGTTTTTCTGCGCCGGGGCGATCTTTGTCGCCTGTGGGAAAAAGGATATCAAGGAGATGGGGGGCTTGGGTTACCGGATGCCGATTACGATGATCGCTTTTGGTCTGGCTTCCTTAAGTATGATCGGGGTACCGGGTTCTGCCGGCTTTGTGACCAAGTGGTTTCTTGCTTTGGGGGCTATGGATATAGGGAGTATTGGGCTCCTCGTGGTCTTGCTCGCCAGCAGTTTGCTTAATGCCGGCTATTTTGTACCCATCTTTCTTACCGCTTTTTTTGGCAAAGTCGCACCTGCAGATCAGGGTTTAGGTGGTTCTCTGGAGAACAAACCTTTAATCATGTTTATGGTCGTACCGCTTCTGATAACAAGTATTATTTCAATTATATTGGGTTTTTATCCGGATCTGGCTTTAAATATTATTCATGTAATGATCAATTGACATATTGATATGATGGTGGGAGCATGATGGTTACATTGTTAAGTTATCTGCAGGCTCATGCGAAAGTTTTGAAATGGGTTTTCTTTGCCTTTCTCTTGGGGACTCTGTTTTTCGATTTTCTGATTGAACGGCATCACCCCCATTTCTGGGGTGATTCAGTTATTGGTTTCTGGGCTCTCTTCAGTATTTTTGGTTGCCTGGGGATGATAGTTTTCTGTAAGGGGCTTTCTCATGTTTGGCTGGCCCAGCGCGAGGATTTCTACGATAGTGAGGATTCAGATAATGATGAGTAGTACGATTTTTCTTCATCCGGCCTCCTATTTTATCCTCGGAGCTCTATTGCTGCCGATTTTCACGCGTTTTAAAATGCAGAAAATTATTCTGCTTGCGGTGCCGTTGCTGGCCTTCTGGC
Source organism: Pseudomonadota bacterium (assembly GCA_034717935.1). Taxonomy (GTDB): domain Bacteria; phylum Desulfobacterota; class Anaeroferrophillalia; order Anaeroferrophillales; family Tharpellaceae; genus Tharpella. Next base: position 2,683 of record JAYEMC010000089.1, read on the forward strand.
AGATTCATGCTCTGCCGGAGAGTTTCGGGATCTGCAACTTCATGGGGTTTGAGCTGGTTTTCGGTAAGGTCGACAAACTGACGTATGTTTTTCTGCACGTTTTTACGCTGATGGCGTTGATTGGTGCCGTCTATTGTCTGCATGTTAAAGAGACCGGCCATCATATTGCGGCTTTTCTTTACGTTGCCGGGGCTCTGGGCACCACGTTGGCAGGGGATTACCTGACCATTTTTATCTTTTGGGAGCTGATGGCCTTTGCCTCAACTTTCCTGATCTGGTACCGCAAAAGAAAACGTTCAATAGAAGCCGGTTACCGATACCTCTTAGTGCATACGGCTGGCGGCTTGATTCTTCTGGCCGGAATTTTTCTGCGTTATCAAAATTGCCATGATTTGACTTTTGCTCAGATAGCGGTCGAAGGAGCGACGACGGCAGATTATCTGATTATGATCGGTTTTATGCTCAATGCCGCAGTTCCGCCGATCCACGCCTGGTTGCCGGATGCCTATCCCGAAGCGACAGTGACCGGGGCCGTTTTCATGTGCGCGTTTACAACTAAAACGGCGGTCTATGTTCTCGCCCGAGCTTTTCCCGGATTCGAAATGCTGGCCATCATGGGGGCGATCATGACCCTTTATGGAGTCGGCTACGCCGTAATTGAAAATGATGCGCGTCGCATCTTGGCTTATCATATCGTCAGCCAGGTCGGCTATATGGTTTGTGGAATCGGAATTGGTACGGCGATGGCCGTTAATGGGGTCTGTGCGCATGCTTATGCCCATATTCTTTACAAAGCCCTGCTTTTTATGGGGGTGGGTGCGGTTCTCGAAATGACCGGCAAGTCAAAACTCAACGAGCTTGGCGGACTCTATAAGAGGATGCCGTGGGCCATGTTTTTTACGGTGATCGGCGGTATCGCAATCTCCGGTTTCCCGCTGACCAGCGGATTTATCAGCAAATCTATGATTATTGCATCGGCCGGAGCCGACCACCGGATTTTTCTGTTGGTGATGCTGACTCTGGCAGCGGTGGGAACCTTTCTTTCGGTCGGTATCAAACTGCCTTACTTTATCTGGTTTGGCAAAGATTCCGGTGTGAAAGCGAAAGAAGCTTATTGGAATATGAACTTGGCCATGGCTTTTGCCGCCTTTATGTGTATTTTCCTGGGGATTTATCCCGAATATCTTTATCGGATGCTTCCTTTTGCTGTGGACTATCATCCCTATACCGCCTATCATATTTCTGAGACACTGCAGATCTTGGGCTTCACCGGCTTAGGCTTCTACCTGATGGTTGAATGTCTCCATCCCGAGCCCAAGAGTAATCTTGATGTCGACTGGTTTTATCGTAAAGGGGCACTGGTATTTATGTGGATCGCCAGTAAACCGATCAGTATTGCCAATGATTGGGTTGGTGAAGTGTATCGCACCGTCGGTTTACGTTTTACCAAGGCCGTAGCCAAAGCTCTCTCCTGGTTTGACTGGGAGGGGATTGACTGGGCTGTCGATAATTCCGCTAAAGGCGTAGTCGAAAGCGGTGACAAGATGCGAACCCTGCAGACCGGTAAAATTCAGCAGTATATTGGTGGCGCTGTCGCCGCACTGATGATTGTTCTGCTGGTAGTGGTCTTTTTGTAAAAATTTAAAATTTAGACGACAAACTCCGTTCAATGGGGTAGGCCGTTTTACCTAGATATTTAATTTTTCTAGTCTAGAGATTTTGATTATGCACATGGAAAAATATCTGATTCTCAACACCCTGAGCTATCCGGTTTTATCAATGATCTTACTGGTGCCTCTGGTTGGAGCTTTGATCAGTCTCCTGATCAAGGACGAGCAGCGTTTAAAGATCTTTGGTCTCTTGGTGACGTTGGTAACGCTGGTGATTTCGCTGCCGCTTTTTACCTGTTTTGACCTGCATACGGCCAAGTATCAGTTTGCCGAATTAAGAGCTTGGTTTCCGTTGCTTAGACTCAACTATGTGGTCGGGGTTGATGGTATCAGTGTGCTTTTGGTGCTTTTGACGACCTTTATCATGCCCTTTTGTATTCTCTGCTCGTGGCGTTATATCAAAAAACGTTTAGGGGCGTTTATCTT
>JAYEMC010000090.1:0-4764 GCA_034717935.1 Pseudomonadota bacterium
CAGAACTACCTGGTTGCTTATCGTGGCGCTGTCGGTGTCTCAATCCTTTTTTTCAGAAGGCTTTTTTCATCAGCTCACTCAATTCACCCTTATTTTTCGGATAGTTAGATGTCACTTTCCGCCAACCTGGCAGAAGAAACAAAAATTGTTGGCCATTTTTTTTCATTTTAATATTTTACCTCCTTATTTCAATCAGTTATCACCTCCGTCAACCACCCCGTCTTTTAGGCTTTATTGAGCTTTTCAAGAGGTTGACGGAATAATGAAAATTCGCTGTTTAGCAGGTTTTACGCCATATACAAAGTAACCACAAGAACATGATTGCCTATACTTTCTCGTATACTTTTAAAAATTCACTTCGGCTTATATTTATTTGCGTGCAGATAGTTCGCAGTGTGGAACTTTTCAGCTTGAGATGATTTGGCATAGTCAGTGGAGTTTTTGTTCCGTCTGAGTTTTCTCTAACCATCGCAATATGTTCACGCTCTCTCACAAGCTTAAACCCAAGTTGCTTCAATGTCTTAAGCACTCTTGATTTCGGGGCATCGACTGGGAATTTAGGCATTTACTGCGACACCGGCCTCCGCGACAAATGCTTCTAAAACTGGTTCATCTACCTCAAAAACTTCATCTCCAAAAGTCTCTATATGAAACTGTATTGCAGATTTTACATTTGTTAAAGCTTCTTCATATGTATCTCCTTCGCTAACTACCACTCCTTTCAGTCCCAGTGGATACGCAAGATAACCATCAGAATGTTTTTCTACAATTATTTTAAATTGTTTATTCATATTAAATCTCCACTCCCCCGACTTTTTCAGGTTTTCAAGAGGTTGACGGAATAATGATAATTTGCTGTTTATCAAGCTTTATGCCGTACACGGATTGACCGTAGGCTCCGGTCGATATGATCTCCAGGCTACCGTCTCCGACAACCTTTCTTATTTTGCGATTCAAACGAGAGCGATGCTGGAGAAACCACTCACGCCGGTCGCCTTGCTGAGTTAAACGGACACGCAGTTTTTCCAAACGCCCCGACCAAATACCCCAGCGGTTTTCAAGAAAACGCAGAATCGCTTCAGCTTCAAAAGCAAATGGAGACATATAACATTCATGACACTCCCGACAAGACTTTTCTTTACGACATGACTTTTTCGCTAAAAGAGCGAGATTGTAGATAGCAGCCTCAACCGGCGTCAGGATGACTTCACTGCCGCCAACCCGCAAAGAGCACTTGTCAGGATTAAAAATCAGTTCCGTAACTTTAGATAACGAAGAGACGTCAAGACTCTTCTGCACCTTTTCAACCAAGCCGACAAAAGATATTTCCGACTCGACGTCATCCGATAAGCGATCACGCAAACGGATAAAAGGCAGATACGCCAATTCAATCCGGGCGTTGCTACTCTCAACCTGATAAGGCTGGCCGGTTAAACGGTCAAAAACCGTTAATCTGACAGGTTCTACCGGAGGATAGTAAAAATCCGGATGATTTTCAAATGGCGCCTTGACCAAAACATGCGACAAAACATCATCCCTGCGGGCATAAAACTGCATCGCCATCCCGAGATAGAGGGACATGGTTTTGCGCCCCCCGGCAAGCGAAGCATGGAGTTCGGACTGCGGATCCGACGTACACCCTTTAACCACCTCCATAATGTAATCGGCCAATCGCCGGTTGTCATCAAAAGTGCGAATATCTTCAAGCTCGCCATCAACTCCGGGGATTACATGAATCATCGACGGAAAAAAAGCAATTTTGCCGACCACTCCGAATTCCCGGCAAAATTGATGAAAACGACCTTTTTCCGAATCCAGCAGGCGCTCTTCAAGCAGGAGTCGTCCCGAACGAGTCGTAATCACATGCACCTCATCCGGTATCCAGACCGGATTTCCGCTTACGACCAAAGCGTAAAGGGTTTCAGTAACCACCTGCGGCGACAAACCGCAAAGAGAGAGAAGAATACGCAAATTCCCACCCCTGTTTCAAGTTCTGGGTTTGTGTAAAAAAACAGGTATTGCTGACTTAAAGTTAATGAAATCTTTATCCGTGGTCAAAATTGACAAATTTCGCCTTGCAGATGCTGCACAAATCAGAAAATCAGTATTCGAGCCCTGTATACCTTTACTACGAGCGGCATTAAAATAAGTAGCAGCCAACTCATAATCCTGGCTCTCTAAATGTAAATCGTCAAACACCGCAAGCTTAAGTTTAAGTAGATCAAATTGCCGACTAGATTTTATCCCACTTAAAAGCTCCTGCCTGACAGGCCCCATAAGCTGCACCCTGACCTCTCTTATCAACTCAATTAATTCATCAATAAAAGGATCACGCGAAGGGAGATCTCTTCTCAGCGCCAGCGACCATACGCTGGTATCAACTATAACTTTCATTCAGCCGCTCTTTGGCTCTTGTAGTCATAGTTTTCGTCATAATCTATACAGTTAAAAACATCCAATATTTCCAACTGTTTCCGACGCTGTATGTATTCATTCAAGGCTTCCGTAACCGCCCCTTTCTTAGTCCGATGCTTGCCGATTGATTTTGCTTCTTCAATTAGACTATCATCAATTGCAAGATTAGTAGCCATGATCAAATCTCCATATAAAAATTTCTCACACTATCCTTACACATTATAGTACCACTTTCAGTGTGTAAGTCAAAGGAAAAACAACGGATCCATTTCCACGCCACATCACCCCAACCCTGCAAGCCATTGGCGCAAAGTTTTCTGCAAATCCTTTAGCTCCTCCGGCCCGAAAACCCGATGTTTGCGGGATGCGGCCCGAGATTGCATATATTCATCCGGTCGCCGGGCCGAGACCAGAGCCCCACGCCCGTAAATACCGGTCGAACTTTCGGTTAAAGAGTCAAGTTTATAGAGAACATCACTGCCCTTTTCGGCAAAACGCATAGTTTTACATTCAAGTAGAAAAAGCCGATTGTTTTTGATCAAGAGACAATCAAACTCATTTCTGACATTTTTTTCACCCGGCGTTTCCCAATCAACCACTTGGGAAAGTACCACCTCGTCGGCCCCGGCAGCCGAGGCTTGGGCGAAGGTGAATTCCTCAAGCCAGCCCCCGGAAAGATAACGAGCCGCCGCTTCATTTGTAAAAACAACCAAACCGTTTTTCACCTGAACTAACTCTTCCCGCTCTAATATCGACAATATTTTGTCAGGAAATCGGCCAGTAGGGAACGGTCGCTCAAGTGATTTCGTCCGAGGCCAGGGATTTCCCGTTTGATCGGAAGCGAGCACTCCGCTGCCGACAAAATTGAGCGCCCCGAGAAATTTATCGAGATGAGGTGCGTTTTCCGCCAACATTCGGGTCGAGACTGGAAGTGACGGTAAAGCCTCACCTTTAAGCCAACGTTTTTCCGGTTTTTTTGGGTGCATGCCGTAGGCGGTTAGATAGTCACTAATCCCCAAAACCGGCTCCAACTGCCAGGCTTTCTCCTTACTCGGATAGAGATTATGGATCAAGCCTTGAAAACTATCGACATAGATCACTTCGCCCCGTTCGAGATGACCGAAAAGATTGGCCGCCGCCAGCGCCATAACCTTGGTGCCGCCGGTCGCATTGAGAAGCAGGGATTGACCCTCGGGAAAACTCTCGATCAAATCAATACAGATATCCTCCATTCTCTGAGGATCATACGGCGGCACCGCGTCAGGCCAGACCCGACAAGACAGATCATGCCGTTTACAGACCCGCTGCAACCTTTTTGCCTGCGGCCGCATCGCATCGGTCACCAGCAAAATTACCTCTGAGACTTGAAAACGGGGATCAAGAGCCGGAACCAGGTTGGGGACGGGTTGTTCGGAGACCAGATTGATAAGGATACTGGATTTTGAAAGGCTGCTCAAGAAATTCATACTTTAAGTCCTGGGATAAAATCAAAACTTGACACACGATACCATATATGGTATCACTAGTTAATATGAAAACTAATTTAATAGTTATGGATACAAATGTACTCTTTGCCGGTCTTTATTCATCTGCCGGAGCATCATTTCAAATACTTCGACTACTGGATGCAGGAAAAATAAAGCCTGTAATATCAACCACCTTGTTATTTGAATATGAGGACGTTCTAAAACGAGAACAGTCAATATTAAAACTATCACATAAACAGGTAGATATAGTCCTTGATAACATTTGTGCCCTCAGTAAATTTCAAGAAATATATTTTCTCTGGAGACCATACTTAAAAGCCCCCAAAGACGACCATGTTCTTGAAGTTGCGGTTGCATCTAAAACAAAAACAATTATAACTCACAACCTCAAAGACTTTAAAGAGATAGAGAAATTTGGCATTAATGCCATTACACCAGGAAAATATCTGGAGATCACAAAATGAGTTCATTAAGCTTAAGATTACCCAATTCAATCCATCGCCACATCAAAGAGATAGCCACGCAAGAAGGGGTCTCCATAAATCAATTTATTACAACTGCAGTATCTGAAAAAATATCCGCCATCTCAACCGAAAATTATTTAGCCCGGAGAGCAAAAAGAGCTAACCGGGAAGAATTTACGACAATCCTGAATAATGTACCTGAAAGAACCCCGATAACTGATGATGAAATGTAATAATGTTACCATCCGGCATCACTACATCTCTCCCAAAATCTCTTTTACTTTTTGCACTTTCGCAAACTGCTTTTTCTTGGCTTTTTTGACTCTCCAATTACCTTCCCGCTGCCAACGTTCCTTAAAAGCCAAGGCCAGATCTTTTTGCCGATCAGGAACGGCACT
>JAYEMC010000091.1:0-4636 GCA_034717935.1 Pseudomonadota bacterium
TGTTCGGGTTTTTCCCCCGATAGGAGAGGTTGAAGGCGATAGTGGCCGTGCTTGGTCGACCGGTACGCCGGTCGATGACATCCGCACTGATGGTTTGCAGTGATATATTTGTTCGCAAACGGGCGATAATTTCTTCTTTAGTGTGGCGTTTTTGCATTTCCGGGTAGAGCTTGAAGTTGTCGATAATATCCTGCAGGCGCGGGCGGCTCATGATCTGCTGGGTGATGACCTGCAAGCGTTCTTCGACATAGCTGGTAATCGTAGTCTGGACAAACTCCTGCGGGATCTGCTGTTCTTCAATCAGGATGGTGCTTTCGGCCCGGTAGATGGCCGGTAGCAGCATAGCGGTACATAAGGCTGCAATCCAGGTCAGCAGAAAGAGGGTTATGAATACTCCCCTCTGGCGCCTGATTATGCCTTTGACCTGATCTATAGATATGCTTTCTTGAGCCTGCATTGCTGACCCTTAATCAAGAAGTTTGGGGAAATTAAAGACCAAAGAGAGCCAGATCCGATTGCGGTCATAGGTGTCATTCTTTTTCAAGGTTTTATCTTTGGTTCGGGCATAGCGATAATGGAGCTGGAGGTAGTGGTTTTTCATCAGCCGATAAGAGATGTGGGGATGGAGGTAGAAGTAGATGCTGTCTTCGTCACTGTAATTATCGTTGGCTTTGGCAAAATAGAGGCCGGTACCAAGGCCGCTTCGCAGACGTTGGTTTATATTCCAGTTGATTGATGCGATAAAACGATCCCGGTCGATCGGACTGCCGCTGGAGGTATAGGTTAAATCGTGATTGTATGAGATCTTGTAGTTTAGGGTTTCAGTTTTCCCGCTTAATGAGATGTCGGCGGTGCCGCCAAAGTCATCTTCGCTGATTGTCTCTTTTCTCTTTTGCCAGGTTATAGTGTTGTTGTCCGGGGCAAAGACCGGGACGTAATAATGATAATTATATTCAGTGTCGGTATAACGAAGGCCGAGATAGCAGGAGAGAGTTAATTTTTCACTTAAACTACGGTTCCAGCCCAGACTCAGGCCATAATTGTCAACCTTGCTGATATCGGAATTGTAGTGATAGTAGGCGGGTTGCAGGAAAACCTGGTTTCGCTGGTTACGGAACAGGTAGCTGATGCTGCCGACGATGCCGTTTGAGTCGTAATCTGTGTCTTCGGGACTGTCGTAGCTGGTGTTGCCATAACTGTAGTTAAGGCTGGTCGAAACCCTTTCTCCGAGTTGGTAATGGGCTCCGGTGTTAAGGGTGTAGCGTTTGCGACCGTAGAGGTTTTCAACAATCCCGGTCTCTTCAAGTTCGGAGTCAAGGGTTGAATCTTTAGTGTAGGAAGCGCCGGCATCCAGGGTTAATCTTTCAATAAGTTGGTATGATCCATTAATTTTGCAGCGTTGGTATTCATCATTATATTGGCTTTTGTTGGCGAAACGTCTGATTTCAGCTTCGGCACTACCGTTTACATCAAGTCTGGGCGTATTCAGGGAGGCTTTTAGTGACGGTATAAAAACTCCCAGCCAATCACTGTTTTCATTATCATTGTCAAAATTGATGTTGTCATCATATTCTCCCCGAAATTGCAGTGAGGGATTGAATGTGAAATCACCATCCGCCATCGAGAATGGGGCCTGCCCCATGGTTAGTAAAATTATGATGCAGGAGAAACAGATCTTTTTCATGATTGTGATTATCCGTTAAGGTGCCGATTTTTATGGTTTTGTGTTATTTGAGGATTTTGAGGTTTTAGAGGTTTTCAGGGAACTATAATGACATCTCCGCGACGTATTACAATGTTTTGAGCCAGGTTCTTTCCCTTTTCAACCTCACGATAATCAAAAGGAATCTTGATCATTTTTCCCGCCTGGTGACGGAGAATATAAATTTTGCCGGTCGCGGCAAAAGGATTAAGGCCGCCGGCCATTGCCAGAAGCTGCATGGTCGTAGTGCCAAGATCAATCGGAAATTGTCCGGGCTTGTTGACTTTGCCGATAACATAGGCACGCAGACTGTTGATCTGACGTAACATTACGGTGACGGTTGCCTCAGGAATAAAATCATTCAGTCTTTTGCTGATTTCAAGGCGCAGATCGCTGACTGTCATTCCTTTGCTATTGATCTCTCCAATCAGAGGAAAGGCGATGGTGAGATCCGGCGGAACGACAACTTCGCGGCTCAGACTTTCCTCTTTCCAGACCGATATTTCAAGGATGTCACCGGAACCGATGCGGTAGCCGATTCCTTCATCAGCCCGTCCAGGAGTCGGAATGGTTATCAATAGGCACAATAATAAAAGAAGGATGAGAAATTTATGTTTTTTGTTAAGAAGGGGGGCAGGTCGGAGGGTTGCTGAATTTTGTCTAGTCATATCGGAAGTTTATCTAGTTTGATAAGGTTTCTACTAAGAAGCAATTTTCTCAGTAGTCGGAGTTTTGTATAACTACCTTCTCTATACCTCGACAGATGGAAAACTACAACTATTATTTGTTTGATTTTTTGTAACTACTCAGCTAACCCGTAAATTCTGGGGACACAATCCCGATTTCCTTCGGAGAATCAGGTTGTGTCCCCAGAATTTACTGAAATGCATCAATATACAGTGTTTTTTTACTTACGCTGAATAGTTACGATTTTTTGAGGAACGCTATTCAGATGCCCACCATAATGATGGTAAATTAACTTTATCTTAACATGAAAGTTCTTGCGTGAGAGATACTTAATGTTGTATGTTTCTCGAAGTGGCGTTTTATTAATATTTTTTTCAGGTAAGTAAAGGAGTCGAATGATGAAGAGAAAATTGTGGCGAAGTGGATTTTTACTGATCGCACTGGCAGTTTTTCTGCTGGGTTTTGGGGTGGCGCCGTCGCTGGCCGATTCTGCTAAATGTATTAAGTGTCACCAGCGACATACGCCCGGTCAGGTGGCGGATTGGAAAGTGAGTAAGCATGCCGGTGAAGATGTTGGCTGTGCTGATTGTCATGGCGACAAACATACAAACTCCAAAAATTCCAATCTGGCTGTGTTGCCGGACGAACACGTTTGTAAAGAGTGTCATGAGGAGCAGTTTGAGTCGTTTGCCAAGGGTAAACATAACTTTGGTTGGACCTCTTTGAACGCTTTGCCGATTACTCACGTTGAGCCCGATGAACTGATGGAAGGCGGTCGCGGTTGTGGTGGTTGTCACAATATGGGCATCAAGACGGAAGCCCAGAAGAAAGAGCAGCTTGCCAAAGGTTACAAATATCAGAATAACTCCTGTGACGAGTGTCATACCCGGCACAGCTTTTCGAAAAAGGAGGCTTTAGATCCTAAAGCCTGTCAACAGTGTCATATGGGTTACGACCATCCTCAGTGGGAGATGTGGAGCAGCTCTAAACATGGAAGCCGCTGGCGCTCCAAAAAGGATGGCAACCTGCCCGAAGGCGCCCCGGCACCGACCTGTCAGTATTGTCACCTGCCCAACGGTACCCATGAAAACCGTACAGCTTGGGGTTTCCTTGGCGTCCGCCTGCCGCTGCCCGAAGATAAACAGTGGGCCGCCGATCGAGTTACCATTCTCAAGGCTTTAGGAGTTTTAGATCCTAATACCGGCAAGCCGACCGACCGTTTGGCACTGGTAACTTCAGTCGACATGGTTCGGGCAACTCAGGAAGCCTGGCAGATCGAACGTGATAAAATGATTAAAACCTGCAGCCAATGCCACGCCGAAAGCTACGGTAAGACCCAGCTTGAGATGGGCGATTCGATGTTGCAGAAAGCCGACCGCCTTCTGGCCCAGGCTATTGAGATTGTTGCCGATCTTTATAAAGATGGTATCCTGAAAAAACGCGGCGAGCAGGTTTTTGCTTATCCCGATTTCCTCTATTTCTTGAGAACCGATTATAGTGCGGCTTCCGGCGATAGCTATAAGGAGCTGCCGGCAGGAACCGAATACATTGAACAGGTGTTGTTCCAGATGTATATGAAACATCGGATGCGGACCTATCAAGGTCAGTTCCATGTCAATCCTGATTATGCCTACTGGTATGGCTGGGCTATGATGACCAAGGATCTTGGTAAAATTCAGTCTGATGCCAAAAAAATGCGCGTTCACCATGAGTTGTTGAAAAAGAAATAGCTCTTGCATTGTAGTTAGTTTATGAACTAAAAAGGGGCACCATTTTGGTGCCCCTTTTTAGTTGGAATTCCATGCCCGCCAAAATTATGAATGTCGCTGAATTGTCATAAAACAGGTTGATTACGGTTGACTTCGCAAGGCAGTTGTGCTTTATAAGCGGGCTGTTTTGGCGGCGGCAATAAAAAGATGCCGGGGATTGCTCTGAAAGGACGTTTTCAGGGCTTTTTCATTAGGATATAGTGATCTTTAGGATATAGTGATCTTTGATAATTGATCAGATTAAGATATGGGATGGCTAGGTAAAAATTTCGATAGACAAGATGTTGTGGTTTTCCAGGCGTGAGACCATACATAAGAGTATGTCGAGTGTCTGGAAAACCACAACAACGTAGGATATCGGAACTTCTAAGTAACTACTTGCAACCACTTGATATTACAAGAGTTTTGCATTGCGCCTAAAATAGGTATAATGTGCGATAAAGTCCATTTGTTATTTACACATATGTGGCCGCATAGC
>JAYEMC010000092.1:0-4613 GCA_034717935.1 Pseudomonadota bacterium
GGGGGACGATTGCTTGTTCGGGCTTAATTAAATCTATGAGCACACTGGTCAGTCCCTGAAGTGAATCACAGGTATGTGGAATCATGATCAGGTCGGCTGCATTCAACCCGCCCATTTTTAAAAATGAAAGAGCGTTATGGACAATAGAGCAAACATAGGGTTGCAGATGTGCTCCGCCAAGGCTTACGTCGACTTTTGGCGGCCCCCAAACCTCTACGGGATAAATAGAAAAAGACCGCAGCAGGGCACGAGAATAGTGGATCGGCAGCACCGCCGCAACCCATTCCCCTCGGTTTTTGATATCCTCAATAACCTCTTTTCGTGGTGGAATAGTTATGCTCATAAATTATTAATACCTGAAATCACAAAAAAGAGTGATAGGCCTCAAGGTTAAAGCCGACCAGAAATTTTTCACCGATTTTCAGGGTTGGGGCTCGGAGATTACCGCTTGGCCCCATGGCGGCTTTGAGGATCTCGGCTCGGTTTTCATCGGAAGGGGTGAAACGGAGCTCTTTTTTTCCTTTGACCACAGTTATTTTCGTCGCTTGGGAGAGGATTTTCCAAGCCTTTTCAGGGTCAATTTTTTCTTTGCGGGCATCAACGGTTTCCTTTATCTCCAGATCGTGGTTGCCCAGGAACTCCTGAGCTTTTTTACATGAGGTTCAGCCTTTGCGCAGATAAGCCCAATTGATCAGCATGTGACGGTCTCCTGGGAGCCTGTCCGAGAACGTCTTTTTTTCCCATATCTGCGTTATGCTCAAAAAATTATCCTCGGAATACTTAATGTATGCCTGTGGTAATTTTCTTCGTATGCCTTGATCTGAGAAAAAAATCCTGTTCTCGGACAGGCTCCTGATGATTATGATTGACTCTTTTCTTCGATAATCTCCAGACGTTCGGCCTTTTGCAAACCTCGGGGGAGCATCTGGCCGCGGCGGCCGCGGTTGCCGAAGTACTCTTTAAGACTCTCATTTTTAAGGGTTAAGTGGCGGCGTCCGGCGTGAATTCTTAATGCGGCCTGGGCCGGCAGGATGGCGACATATTTTAGGGTTTCAAGCTCATTCTCGTTGCGACCGGGGTTGAGATTGATAATTTTATTGCCTTTTCCCCGGGCCATCAGGGGGAGTTGGGTGAGCGGGAAAATCAGCATGCGGCCGCTGCTGCTTAAGGCGACGAGTTGATCTTCCTGCATGTTTTTCAGGCGTAACGGCGGCAACGGCAGGGCTGAGGAGGGGAGAGTGAGAACCGCTTTGCCGTTACGATTTTTACTTAAGAATTCACTTAAGGGTGCAATGAAACCATAACCGTTATCAGATGCCATCAGGAATAGTTCATCTCCCTCCCCTGTGAGCAGATGTTCAATCGGGCTCTCATTTTCTATTTGCAGACGCCCGCTTAAAGGTTCGCCGTGACTGCGGGCTGAAGGCAGGGTGTGGGCTGCAAGGGTGTAGCAACGGCCATTGGCGGCGAGAAAAATAACGGGTTGATTGCTGCGCCCGGGTACCGATCTCTTAAAACTGTCACCGGAACGATAGTTAATCTTTCCCGGGTCAATGTCATGGCCCTTGGCCGCTCTGACCCAGCCTTTGTCGGAGAGGATGATGGTGACCGCTTCGGTTGGCAGGATGTCGGCCGTTTTTAAGGCATGAGCTTCGCTGCGGGTGACGGTCGGAGAGCGGCGCGGGTCGCCGTAGCGTTTGGCGTCGGCTTTAATCTCTTTGCGAATAAAGCTTTTGAGCTTACGGCTCGAACCCAGAATCTCTTCTAAAGTTATACGTTCTTTATCCAGCTCATCCTCTTCGCCCCTGATTTTCATCTCTTCAAGTTTGGCCAGATGGCGCAGTTTGAGTTCCAGGATGGCTTCAGCCTGGATGTCGCTCAAAGCAAAACGTTCGATGAGAATGGGTTTGGGCCGGTCGTTGTTGCGAATGATGGCAATAACTTCATCCAGATTGAGGAAAGCGATCAGCAGACCAGCTAGAATATGGAGGCGGGCTAAAATTTTTTCCAGGCGAAAGTCAAGTCGACGGCGCACGATATCGGTGCGGAAAACCAGCCATTCGCTGAGGAGCTCGGAGAGTTGCATGACCCGGGGGCGTCCGTCCAGAGCAATCAGGTTGAGGTTGACCCGATAGTTTTTCTCAAGATCGGTTGTGGCAAAGAGATGGGCCATCAAAGTTTCGCAGTCAACCCGATTTGAGCGCGGAATAATGACTAGGCGAACCGGGTCTTCATGATCTGATTCATCCCTTAAATCGGCGACCATGGGTAATTTTTTGGCCTGCATCTGGGCTGCAATCTGTTCCATAACCCGAGCCCCGGAAGCCTGGTGGGGCAGGGCCGTAATGACGATGTCATTATCTTCTTTTTGATAGACCGCGCGCATTTTTAAGCTGCCGTTACCCTTCTCGTAGAGTTTGATAATCTCTTCGCGGGGAGTGATGATCTCGGCTTGAGAAGGGTAGTCGGGCCCTTTGATGAATTTGCAGAGTTCGGCGGTGGTTGCTTCGGGATGGTCGAGCAGATGGATGCAGGCGGCAGCGACTTCACTTAAATTGTGGGGCGGAATGTCGGTCGCCATACCGACTGCAATTCCGGTACTCCCGTTTAAGAGGATATTCGGCAGGCGGGCCGGTAAAAGTATGGGCTCTTTGAGGGTGCCGTCAAAGTTGTCACCCCAATCGACAGTTCCTTGTCCCAGTTCACTTAAGAGGAGTTCGGCATAGGCCGAAAGTCGTGATTCTGTATAGCGCATGGCGGCAAATGATTTAGGATCATCCGGAGCCCCCCAGTTACCCTGACCGTCAACCAGAGGGTAACGATAGGTGAACGGCTGGGCCATCAAAACCATCGCTTCGTAGCATGCAGAGTCGCCGTGAGGATGGAATTTACCTAAAACATCACCGACGGTACGGGCCGATTTCTTGTATTTGGCTCCGGCTTTCAAGCCCAGTTCCGACATCGCGTAGACAATTCGTCGCTGAACCGGTTTAAGGCCGTCGCCGATGTTGGGCAAGGCCCGGTCAAGGATGACGTACATGGCGTACTCAAGGTAGGCCTTCTCAGTAAATTGGCCGAGAAACTGTTTTTCGCAATCATCTGGAATGATTTGGTTTTTTTGGTTCATAGGGGTTCAATTAAAAGTTAAAAGTTAAAAGTCAGAATCAAGGTCAGCACTGTCCGCTTAGAACTTTGCTTGGATGAATTCTAGGGATATCGGGTTGTTTTCTGTAACGTCTCGCAAAATTTTGTTGTTTTTCCCAGCGAATAGAGCCATAAAAATTGCGACTGTTTGAACGAGGTACGAGTGAGTTTCGCAATTTTGGCGTAATGAGCGCTGGAAAAACAAAAATTTTGCTTAAGAAGTGGAAGAAAATGACCCGATTTCCCGGGTTATAATTTTCTGATCTCTCTTCTATTCAACTTCAGCCAGACAGCCTTTACTTTCCAGCCATTGACGGCGGTCGGCGGCTCTTTTTTTGGCTAGCATCATGTCCATGACCTTGAAATCTTGCTCTTCCTGGTCGAGGTTAAGGCGGACCAGGCGTCTGGTTTCGGTGGCCATGGTGGTTTCACGAAGTTGTAAGGGATTCATTTCGCCTAAGCCCTTAAATCTCTGCAGGTTGATTTTGCCTGTTTTTTTCTCACCTTTAAGGCGATCAAGAATACCGTTTTTTTCCGCTTCATCAAGGGCGTAGAAGACCTCCTTGCCCCGGTCTATGCGGTAGAGCGGCGGCATCGCAATGTAGAGGTGTCCGGCTGCGACCAGTGGTTTGAAATGACGCAGGAAGAGGGCGCAGATCAGGGTGGCGATATGGAGACCGTCGGAGTCGGCATCGGCCAAAACACAGATTTTGCCGTAGCGGAGATCATCGAGTTTACTTGATCCCGGATCGACACCAATAGCCGATGAGATGTCGTGGATCTCCTTGGAGGCCATGATGATTTCGACATCGCTCTCCCAGGTATTGAGAATTTTGCCTCTTAAAGGCATAACCGCCTGGAAATTACGGTCTCGGGCCTGTTTGGCGGAGCCTCCGGCGGAATCCCCTTCGACGAGAAAAAGCTCACTTAAGGCCGGATCCTGACTGACGCAGTCGGCCAGTTTACCCGGCAAGGCCGGGCCGCTGGTGATTTTTTTGCGTTCAATTTTTTTGGCCGCGCGTTGGCGTTTTTGCGCGTTGGCGATGACCAGGGCCGCAAGCTCTTCACCGATAGCCGGATGTTCATTGAGCCAGAGGCTGAAAGAGTCCTTTACGATGCCGGAGATAAATGAAGCGCTCTCTCTTGATGTAAGGCGTTCTTTGGTTTGGCCGGAGAATTGGGGTTCCGGCATTTTTAGCGAAAGGATGTAGCTGCAACGCTCCCAGCTGTCTTCAGGGGAGAGTTTGACCCCCCGAGGCAGGAGATTGCGGAAATCGCAGAACTCTTTTAACGCGGCCAGCAGTCCGCTGCGCAGGCCGTTGACATGGGTGCCACCTTGCGAAGTGGGAATCAGGTTGACATAACTTTCGCTGATCAGATCACCCGCTTCCGGAAGCCAGGTCAGGGCCCAGTTGACGCTTTCATGCTCTCCGCTGAATTTATGGGTGAAGGGTTGGGTCGGTACCTGG
>JAYEMC010000093.1:0-4603 GCA_034717935.1 Pseudomonadota bacterium
AAAAGTTCCTTTGAGAACCCTACTTGGCGGATTCACAGGTATGGTTGTCGGTCTCTTTATCGCCAATCTCCTGCTCAGAGGGGCTCCTTTTGTCGACCTTTTTGACAACCCTAGAACCAGCTTTACCCTCTACCTTCTAGTCTACTCTATGCTGGCCTATGTTGCACTTGAGGTCGGTCTCAAAAAAGGTGATGAATTCGATCTGATCCGCTCCCTGATCACAAAAAAAAGGGCTGACTTGGAAAAAATCGTCGACACCTCGGTAATTATTGATGGTCGGATTGCAGATGTCTGTGAAACCGGGTTTATTGAAGGCACACTGGTAATTCCTCAATTTGTCCTGCACGAGTTGCAGATGATAGCCGACTCCTCCGACTCCCTGAAACGAACCCGGGGCCGCCGTGGGCTGGACATCCTCAAACGCATCCAGAATCAGGCTAAAGTAGAGATCATTATTACCGAGGAAGACTTTCCGCGGATCAAAGAGGTAGATGCAAAACTTGTCGCTCTGGCCAAAAAAAGAGACGCCCAGATATTAACTAATGACTTCAACCTCAACAAGGTAGCAGATCTGCAGGGAGTCGGGGTTTTAAACCTGAACCAGCTGGCCGAAGCCATGAAACCTCTGGTTCTGCCCGGAGAAACCCTTGATGTTATGATCTCCAAAGAGGGCAAGGAACCAATGCAGGGAATTGCCTATCTCGATGACGGTACTATGGTTGTTGTCGATCAAGGCCGCCAACTGGTTGGTGAGACAACGCAAGTGACCGTAACCAGCGTCCTGCAAACTACGGCTGGCCGGATGATCTTCGCGAGACGCAAAAATGGTTCATGAATCTACCCTGAAACCGGTCTTTGCAATTATTGTGGCCGCCGGCAGCGGTCGCCGCTGTCCGGGCCCCCAATCCAAACAATTCCTCAACCTGGGCAAACAGCCCCTTTATCTATGGAGTGTCAAAGCTTTTCAGGAATGCCCTGATATTACCGGCATCATCATCGTCGGCCCCAACCACAACCCCAATACCCTGCTTGAAATGGAGCAAAAGACGATCCCCTTTGACAAGATCATAGCAGTCGTTGCCGGCGGCGACAGCCGTACGGAGTCAGTTAACATCGGGGTTTCCAGCCTCGCAACGATGACCGGCACCTTGTCGGAAACAGACCCGATTTTAATTCACGATGGTGTCAGACCCCTGGTCACAGCGGAACTGATTGTCAAAGTTGCTAAACAAGTCGGGACCAAACAAATCGCCATCCCAACGACAACACCGACAGCAACAGTCAAAAAGATAGTCGGCAAAACCATCACCCATACTATTGCCCGGGAAGAGATCGGCCTGGCCCAAACTCCTCAGGGAGTCCCCTATGGTTTACTCCGTGAGGCCCTCGACTACTGGAAAAAGAATCCCGCCAGACCAATAACCGACGAGGGGGCACTAATTGAAAATCTTCCCCCGGAAAAAAGAATCGACGTCACCACTATTAATATACCGGGAGAATCGAGCAACCTGAAAATCACATTCCCGGAAGATCTCCAGCGGGCTGAGGCCTTATTACAAAGAAAGATGAATCAAGAAACACCTTACAAACCCTGCCAAGCTACCGGTTTTGGTTATGATGTCCATGCTTTTGCGCCGACCCGAAAACTAATCTTGGGGGGCATTGAAATTCCCGGACATGCGGGTCTGGCCGGCCATTCCGATGCCGACGTCCTAATTCATGCTTTAGTTGACGCCCTCCTCGGTGCGGTTGGAGCCGGCGACATTGGTCAGCACTTCCCCGATCACGACCCCACATTCAAAAACCTCTGTAGCCTCCATTTTCTAGAACAAGCCATGACGATTGTCAGAGAGAAAGGTTTTTATCTGGAAGCTGCCGACATCACGGTTGTTGCCCAGCAACCCAAACTGGAACCGCATATACCGGCCATGCTGGAGACCTTGAAAAAAACAATTGCCTCTCCCTGCCAGCTCAACATCAAAGCCACAACCAGTGAAGGCTTAGGCTTCACTGGTCGCCGAGAAGGAATTGCGGCTTATGCCGTAGCCACAGTCACAACAAGAACCTAACCATGACAACCCAACTCCGAATCTCACCACCACAATTTCTCCCCAATCATATTTGGCCACTATTTCAGGGTAAAGATCGGGCCCTAAAACTTGCCTTATGCCTGTCGTTTGCACTGCACGTACTGATTCTGCTACCATTTCCTCAGTTCAAATCTCGACCATTTCTTAACCCCTCCAATTTAATGGAGGTCACATTGGTAAGCCCGAAGCCCATACCGAGACGGCAACCTAAACCATCTGCGCCCCCGGCCAAACCTAAATTTAAACAAAAAATTAAAACCAAGATCAATAAAAAACCGGCCTCCTTAAAAAAACAAAAGAGCGTCGTCAAAGAGTCCCCTCTTGCCCGAAGCCGAAGCGTGCCCAAGAAAAAACCGGCCCCAACCAGCAACAAAATCACTGAAATCAAGAAAAGATTGGCCCGACAACGTGAAGAACAGAAACTTAACTATATCCGTCAACGTCTCAGACAAGCAGCGTCACCGGCGGCCCAGGCTCAGCAAGCAAGTCTGACCAAAGTCTATCAAACAAAACTCGCAGCTTGGCTGATGCGCAACTGGCATCTACCGGAACATCTTCTTAATAGCGGGCTTGATGCAACTATCAGTCTGACTATTGACAAATCCGGAACTCTCCTTAATCAGAGCGAAGAGAAGGTATCAAACAACCCTATTTTCGACCATGCCATGCGCCAGGCGGTTATTAACGCAACGCCGTTTCCACCCTTTCCGGCCGAGCTCAATATACCACAGGAAGAATTTATCATAAATTTTAATCCTAACAACTTGAAACCTTAGGGCATGTAAAAAAATAACAAGCCCTCAGCGGACAAAATTCGTCACTTTTTTGACTATTTCACGTTCAATCACACAGATAAAGGCAGTTACAAATATGAAAAACAAAGTACACTCATTTCCAAATTTGCTTCTGACAACCTTCGCCCTGACACTTCTTGTCTTATGCAGCTCAACCGGACTACCCTCTCTAGTTGAGGCTCGTGTCTATCTGGAACTAGACTCCCCCAACCTGCGGCGCATCCCCTTGGCCGTAGCCCCGTTACAACCGCTGTGCGGTTGCGAAGCAGATGAGAAGACTGCTCTTATCGGCCGTAAAATCCTGATTGATGATCTGGAGTTTTCAACCTTTTTCGAGCTCCTTGATGACCCTTCAAGCTATCTCGAAAAACCGAAAAGCTGCGGCCTCGCGCAAGGAAGTTTCGATTTTCGCAACTGGTCATTAATCGGGGCCGAGCTCTTGATCAAAACCGGCTACTCGCTAAGTGGTGAAAAACTGCTGGTTGAATTCCGTCTCTATGATACCCTGGCCGGCAAAATGATAGTCGGTAAACGTTACCGCGGCCGAACCAAAAACATCCGCCTCCTCTTCCACAAATTCACTAACCAAGTAGTCGAAAGTGTTACCGGGCTACCAGGTGAATTCACCTCAAAAATAGCTTTCTGTGGACGCCATAGCAACGAGCCCGCACAAGAACTGTACACCTGTGATTACGACGGTCATGAACGCAGACAGATCACCCGAAACAGATCGATCAACATCTCTCCGGCCTGGTCCATGGATGCCAACAAGCTGGTCTTCACCTCATACCGACGAGACAATCCAGATCTCTACCTGATCGACTTCATGAAAGGCAAGGAGACGCGCCTAACCAAGCGTAAGGGAATCAATGCCGCCGCCGCCTGGTCAGCTGACAACCGCCACCTGACCCTCATGCAACGCTATGAAAATCACAGTGAAATCACTATCATCAAGACATCTTCCGGAGATACCATTCTACGTGTAACCAAAAGCAGCGCCAACCAAGCGTCCCCCTGCTGGTCGCCCGACAACCGGGAGGTTGCCTTTGTCTCCGACCGCAGCGGCACCCCCCAGATTTATATCACCACAGCTCAAGGCGGGCGCTGGCAGCGGCTGACCAAAAAAGGGGTTTACAATGCCGATCCGGACTGGTCAGCCCACAACGACAAAGTTGTCTTCACCTCGAGAATAGACGGCATTTTCCAAATCTGCACGATAAAACCTGACGGGACCGACCACAAACAGCTTACCTATGCCCGTAGAAACTGCGAAACTCCCTGCTGGTCTCCAAATGGCCGCCACATCATCTTCACAGAAAAAATCAACGGCATCGAACAGCTCATGGTAATGGATAACAAAGGCCGTAATCTCAAGCAATTGACCTTCGACAAACTGAAAAAAAGGAGCCCGGATTGGTCAACTAACCGATAACTTCATCACCGGCAAAAACTAATAAGAAGTTATCCCTAAAGAAAATAAACGCCAAAAAATCCGGCAAAAATAGAGTAAAGATGTTTAAATAT
Organism: Pseudomonadota bacterium; assembly: GCA_034717935.1. Taxonomy (GTDB): domain Bacteria; phylum Desulfobacterota; class Anaeroferrophillalia; order Anaeroferrophillales; family Tharpellaceae; genus Tharpella. Next base: position 4,409 of record JAYEMC010000093.1, read on the forward strand.
GCGTTATTAGCTTGATTTTTTATGTTAAAGAAGTTATGAACCCTCATCAGACACCGTTTTAGATTTCATAAAAAGCGTTTTCAGACCGCTGAGTGCGGCGGCCACACATCTAAAAGTAACTTGTGTCGAGCTGTTAAATTAGTTTATATTGTGCCTCAAGGCACTTGGGTGCAGAGGCCGACGAGACATTGGTGT
>JAYEMC010000094.1:0-4599 GCA_034717935.1 Pseudomonadota bacterium
CGGCTGATGCTTATGGTCAGGATGCAGATTTCTATGCTTTTTATCGTTCCCTGCAAGCCTATGGCAAATCTTTGAGTACCCGAGCCACTGTGGTTATGGATCGGGATGGTGAGTTTTTGCAATATTTTAAGTAGGCATGATGAAAAACTGTGCAGATATATAACAATTTTCGCAAACATTGCTTTCCTCCTCAGAGTCAGGTGGTAGCGATTGGCAACTTTGACGGTGTCCACCTTGGACACCGTTCTCTTTTTGATCTGGCAATCGCTAAGGCGCGAGAGCTCGGACTCCAGGCTGCGGCTTTAACCTTTCGCCCACACCCATTAAAACTGCTTTTTCCGGATCGTCGAATTTTTTTGATCACCTCTTATGAGCGAAAAGCTGATTTGATTGCCGCTTGCGGTATCGACAATCTGGTGATTGCCCCTTTTGATCATCAGTTTGCCAATCTTACGGCTAATGAATTTGTCGAAAAGGTTCTGGTTCAGCATCTTGGTGCTGCCGTGGTCGTGGTTGGTGACAACTATACTTTTGGCCGTAATCGGGAGGGGGAACTTTCCCGCTTGCAGGAGTTGGGTCGAGAGTGGGGTTTTAAGGTCGTAGTCGCACCGCCTTGTTTACTTGATGGCGAGTTGGTCAGCAGCACCAAGATCCGGGAAGCGATTATGCAGGGCGAAATTGAAAAAGCTTCTCGTTTTCTGGGGCGGCCCTGCGCTATCGTCGGTCGGGTAGGTCGAGGTAAAGGGCGAGGGCAAGGTATCGGTTTTCCGACCGCCAACCTGGTCTCAGAGGTCGAACTCTATCCCAAAGAGGGGGTTTATGCAGTTTGGGTCGAACACCAGAGTAAACGCTATATGGGGGTTGTCAACATTGGTTACAACCCGACCTTTGCGGATACCGGCCTGACGGTTGAAGCTCATATTCTTGATTTTGATCAGGATCTCTATGACCAGGATCTGAAAATTATTTTTATCAAACATCTGCGCAGCGAAAAAACCTGTTCAGGAATCGAGGAACTACGCCAATTGATTGCGGCGGATGTCAGTAAAACCCGGCAGATTTTGATGAATTCAAAATAAATTTTTCCTCTCTTTTCCCCTTGCAAATAGAGCTTTCTTGTGATAACTAGGCCGCGTTCAAATTCACACGTTTTCTTGTTTTGACTTACAACTTTCATTGGGTAACAATTTTGTTGCTCAGGGTTTCAAGTCAAAAGAGAGGTGCCGTGGTGCCGGGTGGTCCGGTTGGTGTCTCTTTAAAAAGAGAGCGGAGGTATAAACCAACATCTTACATGAAGGAGAAAGACAAATGGCAATGGTAACAATGCGACAGTTGCTTGAGTCCGGTGTCCATTTCGGTCATCAGACCAAACGCTGGAATCCCAAAATGAAAAAATATATTTTCGGGGCTCGTAACGGAATTTACATCATTGATCTACAGAAAACTATCAAACTTTACCGGAAGGCCTATAAAACTATTGTCGACACGGTCGCCGATGGTGGCGATGTTCTTTTTGTCGGAACTAAAAAACAGGCTCAGGAGAGTATTAAGGAAGCTGCCGTAAATAGTGGTATGTATTGGGTCAACAACCGTTGGCTTGGCGGTATGATGACTAATTTTGATACGATCAAAAAAAGTATCAACCGGTTGAAAAAACTTGAGACCATGAAAGAGGATGGAACCTACGAGCTGTTACCGAAAAAAGAGGTTCTCAAGCTAGAGAAAAAACGTGAAAAACTCGAAAAGAACCTTGGCGGGGTCAAACATATGAAAAAGAACCCGGCCTGTATTTTTGTTATTGATACCAAGCGTGAAGCGATTGCGGTAGCCGAAGCCAACAGACTTGGTATTCCGGTAATGGCAATTGTTGATACCAACTGTGACCCCGATGCGGTTGACTATGTAGTTCCCGGGAATGACGATGCCATCCGCGCCATCAAACTCTTCTGTACCAGTATTTCCGAGGCCTGTATTGAAGGTAAAGCTTTAAGAGATGAACGGATGTTGGCTCGTGAACAAGAGGATGTCGAAGTTATCGTTGATGATGGCAAGATGCCGATTGTCGAAAGAGTCGGCGAAGAAGAAGCTGCGGCGGCAACGACCGAAGCAAAATCTTAATGGTGTCGTAAAAGAATTAATTAGTCCTGAAACCGTCTACCGGCTTTTGTCGGCATGACGGTTATGGGGCAGGTTACGAGTTCATCAATAAATAAATAGAATATTGCAAATAGATGGAGATAAGATAATGGCTCAAATTACAGCGGCAATGGTCAAGGAGCTTCGTGAGAAGACCGGTGCCGGAATTATGGATTGTAAGAGTGCTTTGAAAGAAAAAGAGGGTAACCTTGAAGAGGCATTGGTCTTCTTGCGTGAGAAAGGATTGGCTTCAGCTTCGAAAAAGGGTGGCCGGATCACTTCGGAAGGGTTGGTCTCTTCCTATATCCACGCCGGTGGAAAAATTGGGGTTATGGTTGAAGTCAACTGTGAAACCGATTTTGTTGCTCGGACTGATGCCTTTATCGATTTTGTTAATGACATCTCTATGCATATCGCCGCCGCCGCTCCGGTCGCTTTAGCCCGTGAAGATGTGCCGGCCGACGTTGTTGAAACCGAGCGCGGTATTTTTCGTACCCAGGCTTTAGATAGTGGTAAGCCGGAAAAGATTGTCGACAAGATTATTGATGGCAAGATCGAAAAATTCTTCAAGGAAAGTTGCCTGATGGAACAGGCCTTTGTTAAGGATACTGATCTTTCAATCGAAGATTATGTTAAACAGATGATCTCTAAAACTGGTGAGAACATTAGTATTCGTCGCTATACCCGCTTTGTTATGGGTGAAGGGCTTGAGAAAAAAAGTTGCGACTTGGCCCAGGAAGTGGCCGACCAACTTAAGTAACCTGTTAAAGGGAGCAATATATTGGGCTCTAAACTCGCATTTAAACGGGTTCTGTTGAAACTTTCCGGTGAAGCCCTGATGGGATCTGGTGAGTATGGTATTGAGCCCTCGGCAATTTCCGGATTTGCTGAGGAGATTGTCGAAATCCATAAACTTGGTTTGCAGACAGCGGTTGTCATCGGCGGCGGTAATATCTTTCGTGGTATTACCGCTTCCGCCAAGGGGATGGATCGCTCCACCGCTGATCATATGGGTATGCTGGCCACCGTAATCAACGGTTTGGCCTTGCAGGATGCAATTGAGCGTTTAGGGGTAAAGGTCAGGGTTATGACAGCGATCTCCATGCATGAGGTTGCCGAACCCTATATTCGCCGCCGGGCTGTTCGTCATCTGGAAAAAGATCGGATTGTTATTTTTGTTGCCGGAACCGGTAACCCTTTCTTTTCAACAGATACGGCAGCAGCTTTAAGAGCGATGGAGATTCAGGCTGAAATCATTCTTAAGGCAACTAAAGTTGATGGTATCTATGACAGCGATCCGGTTACTAACCCTGAAGCCAAGCGTTTTGAGCAGCTGACCTACCTTGATGTACTGCAGAAAGGCCTGAAAGTTATGGATGCGGCGGCAATTTCGGTCTGTATGGATAACGATCTGCCCATCTTGGTCTTTAATCTGACTGAACGAGGTAATATTAAGCGTGCAGTCTGCGGTGAAGAGATTGGTACGCGGGTAGGCAATTAATTTTTTAAAGGCGGCCTTATGACACCGTCAAAGAGGAGTGAAAGATGAGCCAGGAAATGGTTACTGAAGTTCTCGACGATTGTAAAGAAGGCATGCAAAAAGCGCTGGAGGCTTTGAAACGGGATTTGGGCCGGGTTCGTACCGGTAGAGCTTCATTGTCCCTGCTGGATGGGATAAAAATTGACTATTTCGGTACCCAGACACCCTTAAATCAGGTCGCATCACTGGCCATCCCGGAAAGTCGTATGATCTCCATACAGCCATGGGATAATACGGTCATCCCGCTTATTGAAAAAGCCATTAATAAATCTGACTTGGGTATCAACCCTAGTAATGATGGTAAGCAGATTCGCCTGGCAATTCCCCGGCCGACCGAAGAGCGTCGCAAAGAGTTGGTTAAAGTCGTCAAAAAAATTGGCGAGACCAGTAAGATTTCGTTACGTTCCAACCGTAGGGATGGAATCGAAATGCTCAAATCTTTGGAAAAAGATAAAGATATCACTGAAGATGAGAATAAAAAAGGGCAGGGTGAGATTCAGAAACTGACTGATGACTTTGTTAAGCAGGTCGATACTGTTATTGCAGATAAAGAGAAAGAAGTAATGTCAATCTAAAACCTTAAAATGGAGGAACGAATGTACGTAATTACTGATGAATGTGTAGCTTGTGGTACCTGTGCAGAAGAGTGTCCTGAAGATGCAATCAGCGAATCTGGTGATGTTTATGTAATCGACCAGGATAAATGTATTGAGTGTGGTGCTTGTGTTGACGTTTGTCCGACGGATGCTATTGAAGAAAAGTAATAGTTTTTCCCTTTGTATGAAAAAAAAGGGCTGTCATCACGACAGCCCTTTTTTTATGTTTTTTTTACTCTTCCGGATCAGCCTCCGACAACATTTAAGTTGACTTTTCTTTTCGGTAAACGTAAATATCGTCACCGTTGATTAATTTTTGGAAAGTCT
>JAYEMC010000095.1:0-4588 GCA_034717935.1 Pseudomonadota bacterium
GCTTTCGGCCTGACTCACAGCCTGGTTTGTAATTTCACGTGCATTTTCAGTACTGTTGGCGATCTCCGCACCAATCGAGGTGACATTTTCTGTAGAGGACGCTACTCTGGCAACGTTTTGCGAAGCCTTTTCGGCCGTCTGGCTCACACTGTTCATGTTGACACTCATCTCTTCAGCTGCCGCTGCCACCGTACTGGCTCCTCCTGAGACCTTTTCCGTCTCCCGGCTCATCTCTGCGGAGAGCGCTGAAAGCTCTTGGTTGGCACTCTCCAAAGATCCGGAAATGCCCTGGATTTGTCCGATCATGGATGATAAATTATCCAGCATCCGATCAATAGCCTGACCGAGTACACCAATTTCATCACGTGTTTTAAGTCCCATTCTTTTTCTGAGATCACCTTCGCCTTCAGCCAGTTCAAGGGCTACACTGGTCGCCTCTTTAATGCCATTAAGAATAATTGAAGTAACAATTAAGACCAAAAATACCGAGACCAGGAAAATCACCACGAAAAAAACAAGTGAAACAATCATTGCCGATTTCTGTGAAGCTGCCAGGTTTGCGGCTCTTTTCTCAATCCCGGATGATAGATAATCTTCTACCTGTTTTAAGAGATTGATCTTTTTGGTGATTGTGTCAAACCAGGTGATCGGGTTTACGTCGAAACTTTTAGTCGGGTCAAGATTTACCTGACGAGCAGCCTGACGCATCCGGGCGACTTGATCAACGGCTGAGCCAGTCACGGTTTTTTGCAGATACTGTTGCTCTTTAGGCGTTGCCAGCATCTTAAAAACAGCTATATAGGTATCCTGTTCAGTTACAAGCTGGATAAAGAGATTATACATGTCAGGTGGGGAAAAAGATCCTTTGCTGAAAACCCCACTCAGAACAGCTCGTTCCTTGCCGGCCCTCTCTTTGCTCTGTAAAAAATTAAAGTAGGCTCCGATTTGAGCGGCCAAATCGGCGTTACTTGAGAGGTGGGCCATATAGCCGATGGTATTCAGTAGGTAGGTATTAGCCGAGGTGTAGTAGACAACTGCCTCCTTGACCGTGCGCTGTTGTCTGGAAATGGCCTGGCGTTCTTGATCCATAATCGAGAGATGGGTCAGAGCTTTAGTTATTTTACTCTCCAGTTCCGGATCAAAACGATGCAAGTCAAATCCGGAGAGGAATTTTGTCAAGATCTCTTTTTTGCCGTTCGTATCACTTCTTTGGCTCTTAAGCTTGTCGTTAAATTTCTTTCCCCCGCTGCCGAGAAAGCCAGCCGAGGCTCCGCGCTCTTTCTGGAGTTCGTGTACCAGGTTGCTGATACTGTTCGACAATAAAGAGAGTTCATAAATGGCTTGATATGAATTTACCTGTTGGTAATCGGTGATCAGTTTACTGCCGGAGACCCAGAGAAATGCGACCAGTGGCAGGATGACAATCAGTAGGAGTTTAACTTTCAAAGATAAATTTTTCAGAAAGAGCATTTTCCCCTCCAGATTAAGAGTTGGTGATTATTTGTACCAATATTGTAACTGCACATATGTTTGAATAGCTTGACTTGTGCAGTTTTACAATATAATGTTAATATATATCTGATCTTGTACAGGTTTTGCAAGTTAGATTTTTTATGGCTACATTAAAAAATGGTTTTTTGATACGGTTGTACTCAAGAAAATTGTTTGGTTCTCGGTTAGGCGCTAAATAGCCCTTCTTGCAAAGGTACCCATGAAAAACGAAACTCGTATTTTTATAGCACTCTTCATTATTATTGCCGCATCAGACACCATTTTTGTTGGGATTAACTACTTCTCAGGCAAGGCATCCCTGCAAAATAACTTTGTCCAGGTTGCAGAAAAGATCCGGGCAAGTTATGACCAATCTCTTGCCGCAACTGAACTTCGGATGTTGCAAACAGCCACCTACGTGGCCGCAGACCCAGAGGTGCAAAACCTTTTCCTGGCCGGCAAGCGGGCGGTCGAAGCCGAGGGCGGCGGCCCTGGAGGAGTTGAGTCAGCTACTATACGCTCTCAGTTACACAATGAGGTGCATTCATCAAGAGATGCAGTTGCGGCCAAGTTTGATTTTCGTCAACTTCATTTTCATCTTGGTCCAGGTTCCTTATCCTTTCTTCGAGCCCATCGTCCCGAGAAGTTTGGTGATCGTATGGATTCTGTCCGGCATACGGTTGTTGCGGTCAATGAATCTCATAAAGCTGTATCCGGGTTTGAGACCGGAAGAGTATATTCCGGTATCCGGGGGGTCGTTCCGGTTTATGCTGCCGCTGAAAAAAACGGAGATAAAATTTTTGTTGGCGCATTGGAAGCCGGCACTTCATTTGATGTGACGATCAACGAATTAGCCAAATTGCAAAAAATTGAGTTTGCAGTTCTACTGACCCTTGATCATCTCAAGGAAAATGTGTGGCCGGAGTTCATAGCTGAATTATCTGAAAACAATCCGCCAATATCCGGTTACTTTATTGAGGCAACAACTGACCCTTACATAACAAGACTGTTGCGAAAAAATGTAATTGATTCATCCAGCTTTAATGAACTGAAGTTGACTCAAGTCGACCTTAACAATAATTGTTACAATATCGCCTTATTTCCTTTGCGAGATTTTATAGGATCAATCGAACCGAAAAGGCCAAATGTTGGGGTCATCGTTACGTGGTGGAATGTTCAGAAAGAGGTTGATGCATTTTGGGCAAATCAGAGAGTAAATATTATATTTGGAATACTTGGTTTTATTTTAATAGAAATTTTAATTTTTGTTGGTTTGCGATTAAGTACAAGAAAATTAAAGGGAGTTATTGATGAAGCAAATATTGAAATAATCAATCGAGAAAACTTGCTGAAAGAGGCGCAGTGCATCGGCAAGTTTGGACATTGGGAGATTGATCTTGAAAGCAAAAATTTCAGCTGCTCGGATCAGGTATCCAGGATCTTCAACCTGGATCCTCAACAATTTGAACCATGGCTTGAAGCATTTTTTGTTTTAGTTCATCCAGATGATCATGAGTTTGTCAAAAAAGCTTATGAAGATTTACTCGAGAATAAGCTTGTTTACGATATTAAGCACCGGATCGTTTTAAAAGATGGGGTTGAAAAATGGGTTCGTGAGGTCAGTACACTAAAATACGATGATAATGGTAAGCCCATTTCTTGTCTTGGCACAATTCAGGATATTACGGAAAGGCAATTGATGGCGGAAAAGGCTCTGGAAAATATACGTTTGCAAGAGGAGTGCAAACGTTTGGAGAGTCTCAAAACATTTGCTGGAGCCATCGCCCATCGTTTTAATAATTCTATGACGGCGGTGTTGGGTAATCTTGAACTTTTAGAGATGAGCATTGCTCCTGATTCTCCTGAAATGGAGAGTATTACCGACACTTTGCAGGCAGCTAAAGACGCTTCCCGGATTGGATCCATGATGCTGACTTATGTCGGCCAGCGGAGACGACAAATTCGCTCGGCGAAATTTGAGGATATTGTAAGAGAGAGTCTCACAGATTTAAAAAGTCTAATTAATCCTTCAATCTCCCTGGAATTTACATCGCCGTCTGAACCGCTTTACGGTTCAGTTGACAGCTCTCAGATAAAAGAGGTAATTTGCAGTGTGCTTACTAATGCTATTGAATCGCTGGAAGGTACAACCGGTACCATCAAGATAACCTTTGGTACTGAGAATTATGAAGCCGACTCTTTTCCCATACCGTTCCAAAGTGATAAGCTGAAAAGTGGACTTTACTCGTTTTGCCGGATTATTGATAGCGGAAATGGTATCAATAAAGCTGATTTGCCAAGAGTGTTTGATCCTTTTTTTACGACCAAGTTTGTTGGTCGCGGTTTAGGCCTGGCTTTGACTGTTGGTATTATGCAAGCCCATAATGGGGGACTTATCATTGAAAGTGACCCTGACACAGGCACAACAGTCAAGGTGCTGCTACCTGCATTAACTGAGGAAATTTAAAGGATAACCAATATGAATTGTGACCGATGTGGTGAGACCGTCGATGTTGGCGATGAAAGATCTTATAACAGTGAGACCCTTTGCGATGATTGCTATATGGATGTTTTGTCGCCGACCCGTATCTGTGATCCCTGGGCTGTGCGCCATGCCAAATTAAGCCTGGATAGTGAATCCGGCCTGACCGCAGTTCAGCAAAAAATTATAAAAATTCTTGGCGATACGGGTGGTGTTGAAATGGCCGAATTGGCGGCAAATCTCGACCTCAAAAGCAAGGAGGTTGAAAGAAACCTTGCGGCTTTACGCCACATGGAAAAGATTAAAGCACGACCGGAAAACGGTCGCAAGATTTTCTGTTTATGGTAGGAAATATGTTGTTCTAACAAAGAGGGATTTTTCCTGCAAGATAGAGCGGGTAGGAGTGTACTCTGTTTTTATAATCTATCCGGAACGGTCGACCGCTTAAAATGATTCGGTATGGAGGGTTGTATTTTTCGGCGAAAACTTTGATACTTTTTGCCTGTGTCACCCAGCCTGATTTGATTTCAATAGGTAGAACCGTGCCTTCAACCTCGCGTATAAATTCAACCTCTGCAGTTCGTTCACGCCAATAATGTAAAGTTAAGTTGTCTG
>JAYEMC010000096.1:0-4588 GCA_034717935.1 Pseudomonadota bacterium
TAGTATGGTAAAAAGCGGTCTTTTTGGCCGTTATGCTAAAGTTCTGCTCTATCTTGTCGTGGTTGTTTTGATCAATCTGGTCGGGCTCAATCTTTTTACCCGTTTTGATTTGACCGCCAATCGGGTATATTCACTCTCCCCGGCGAGTAAAGAGGTTGTTGCCACTCTTTCCGAACCCTTGACTTTTAAAGTCTTCTTTTCGGCCAATTTGCCGGCTCCCTATAACGGGGTTGAACGGTATGTGCACGATCTATTGCAGGAGTATGCTCTGGCCGGTAATAACTATTTCAACTATCAGTTCTATAATCCGGCCGGTGATGATGAAACTGCCGCCATAAATCAGGAGCTGGCCTCAAGTTACGGCATTCAGCCGGTTCAGATTCGGGCTATTGAGCAGGATGAAGTGAAATTCCAGAAAGCCTATATGGGCCTGGTTATAATTCATGGTGACCTGGTTGAAACCTTGCCCGCGATTTCGGCAACCGAGGGTCTTGAATATCAGTTGACGACGACTATCAAGCGCATGAACAATAAGATCAGCCGCCTATTGGCCCTGCCTGAAAAGGTCAAGATCAATCTCTTTCTCTCTTCATCTTTGGAGCTTGTCGGTCCCTACATGAACCTCGAAAACCTTGACCTGCTGCCGGAAACGATCAGCACAATGGTTAAGCGCCTCAACGATCAGCTCTATGATCAGATTGAGTTCTCTTTTCTTGATCCTTCAAAAGTTCCGGCTGCGGAGAAAAAAGCAGTTAATGAACAGGTTATGGAGTTGAAATGGAAAGAGTTTACCACTCGTCAGGGGCAGACAATCCCCGGCGATCATGGTTACGCCGGACTCTCGGTCTCTTTTTCCGGCTGGCGTCAGGATCTGCATCTGATTTCATCGGTTAACGTGCCGATTTTCGGGGCCCAGTACATGTTGACACCGCTTGAAGATATTGAGGTTATGCTTAATATTGCGATTGAGAATGTTATTGGTATCAATGAAAAAATCGCCTATTTGGGAAGTCATGGTACCCTGCCTCTACAGGCGGCGAGGGCGATGCCGGGACAGCCTCAACCTGAAGCGGCTTCCAATTTTCATCGATTACTGGCGCAAGAATATGTTCCGGATATGGTAACATTGGATCAGCTGAGCCTGCTCACCGGGGTCAGAACTTTAATCATCGCACGGCCGACGGAAAAATTTACCGATTGGGAGCTCTACCAGCTTGATCAATTCCTTCTCCAGGGTAATAATCTGGCTGTTTTTTATGATCCTTTTCAGGAGAAGATGCCGTCTCAGAATATGATGATGATGGGCCAAGGGCCCAGTTATGAACCTCTGGCTATCGGTCTGGAGAAACTCATTTCGCACTATGGGGTTAGCGTTGGAGAAGCTTATGTAATGGACTCGGAGTGCTTTAAACAGCAGCTTCCCCCGGCCCAGGGCGGGGGCGAACGAGCTCTCTACTTTGCGCCTTTGATCGAGAACCAAAATATCAATAAAAATTATCCTTTTATAAGCAACATAAAAGGTCTGGTGATGATCAAAGCGGCACCGCTCACGGTTGATGTCGAGAAACTTGCGGCGACCGAGATCAAGGCCGAAAAACTTTTTTCATCTTCCGAAAAATCCTGGTTAATGGAGGGTCGTATCGATTTTAACCCGGCCTTGATGCAGCCTCCGGCCAATAGTGAACAATTTGCCGGTTATGACTTGGCCTACCTTCTCGAAGGCTCTTTTACGAGCTATTTCAGCGGCCGTCCGCTGCCGGAAAAACCCCAAAAGAGTAAAGTCTCTGAAGAGGAAAATATTAAGGATGAAGGTAATCAAGAGAGCAAGATTCTAACTTCACTGGTCGAGGAAGGCGGGCTCGTGAGTCGTGGTGTTCGTCTTGAAAAAGGCAAACCCGGCCGTATAATTTTGGTTGGCTCAGCCGATATCCTGGGCAATAATATTGTTGATGAGGGGGGGGGAACTCCCAATGCCCAGCTTTTGATGAATATGGTTGATTATCTGAATGGCCGCGAGGAACTGGCAGTTTTGCGCAGTAAAACTCAGCGCTTTAATCCGTTAATCGATATCTCTCCGGAAAGCCGCAGTTTGATAAAAGGGGCTAATTTGCTGGGGCTGCCGCTGCTGGTCATATTGGTCGGTTTGCTCGCTTGGATGAAACGTGGCGCTCGCCGTCGTAAACTCAGACAGATGTTTTCAGACTAAAAAATTATATTTTCGAACTTCCCAGGTTTTGATTTTGACCTTTTTCGTGTATTTCGTGGTCTAAAAAAGATTTCAGCTCTGCCGGAGCAGAAAATAGGTGGTAAAGATATGAAAAAAGAGTATCTTCTGTTAGTGGTCGCAATTATCGGTCTTGGAGCTTTGCTTTTTTATCAGAAAAAAGGGCGTATTAATTACCAATTGCCGGTTTTGCCGGTTTTGACCGAAGGTGTGGATCGGCTTGTTATTGAAAAAGATGGTCAGTTAACCGAGCTCCACCTGGCTGAGGGGAAATGGGTGGTTGGGCCGCAACAATATCCAGCTAGTGTTGTCCGCATTGAAAAGATGATTGCCGAGGTTAAAGAGCTTAAGCTGATCGCCTTGATCTCGGAAAAGAGAAATTATCAGCTCTATGAACTGACGCCGGAGAAAAAAACTAAGGTTGCGCTCTATCACGCCGGTCAACTCCTGCGCGAATTGCAAATCGGTAAAAACAGCGCTTCATTACAGCAGACCTATGTAATGCTTAAGGATAACCCCAAAGTTTATCAGGCCATGGGCAATCTGAAAAGCAATTTTTTCTCGACCGTTGCCGAATTACGTGATAAAAAAATTCTTGAGATTAGTCGTGAGAAGCTGGCTGTTCTCGATGAAATTATTTTACAGCAGCAAAAGGGCGGGAAAACCCAAGTTCTGCGAATGGTCAAAGTTACAGCCGAGCCTGTTGTTACCGACGAAGGTGTCAAAATTGATCATGTACCGGCAACTCCTGCCGTTTGGCAGCAGGAAAGCGGTAGTTTGGTAGTGGCTGGAGCAGTTGCCGAGCTCTTCAAAAACCTCTCCGATCTGCAGTGTGAAAGTTTTATCGATGACCGTCAGCCCGAAGATTTTAAAGAAGCGGTTTACCGGGTCGTGGTAAAAGGTGGCGGCGAGGAGTTTTCGCTTTATCTTTTTGCCCCGGAAGACGATAAATACCCGGCTATCTCCTCTCATGCATCCTATCCTTTTATTTTGCCGTCTTGGCGGGCGGATAAAATTGTTCATGATTTTGCGGTGTACACTGATCTTGAGAAGAAGTAGGCTCTTTTGCGTAATAATTTTTGGATAATCTGGTGGGCTCGTCTTTTCAGAGGAGGAGTGTGCTGGCCCCGTTTTGCCGACTTTGGTGTTTACTGGTCTCGAATATTAGTTTTTGGGGCGGTTTTTCTGGGGTTGGCTGTGGTGGGGGCGTGCTTTTTTCCCGGACAGCAATTTAAGTCGGTTTCCACACTGGTTGCCAAAGATCTCTTTTCCCCTCTCAAGCCGACTTGCTGGCAGCAGTCACTTAGCTCCGGTGAATTATCCGGATTGTTTAATGATAGCTATTTTTCAACTTTGTCATCCGTCTCAGTAGTTACTAAAACTTCACTGGCTGATTCGGAGTTGACTGTTTTCACAACTATTAACGAAAAATTGCAACACAAGTTGCTTAAATTGTTGCAGCGTTATCATCCTCAACTTGGGGCCGGGGTTCTCGTGAACTTGAAAACCGGGGCGATTGAAGCGATGGCTTATTATCGGCATGCTGATGAGAACGGAAGCATTTTGCCGCAAGATTCCGGTAACCTCTGCTTGGTTTCCGCGTTTCCTGCGGCATCGCTGTTTAAAATTGTTACCGCTTATGGGGTGCTTGAGAGGAAGGGAGTAACTCGGCATACCCGGTTTCCGGTTGTGGGGCGACATCACACCCTGTATAAATATCAACTTGGATTAGGTAAGTCGCGTTATCATTACCAGCCGGTCGAGGTCTCTTTCGAAAAAGCTTTTGCCCGTAGCGTTAATCCGATATTCGGCAAATTCGGAATTGACTATTTTTCCGCCCCGGAACTTTTACAGTTGGCAGAGACCTTCGCTTTTAACCGTTCGCTTGTTTTTGATTTGTCGGTTGCCTCAAGCCATGTCCAAAGCCCGGAGACTATTTATCAACGGGCTGAGATGGCCAGCGGTTTTATTAAAACGACGACTATTTCACCTCTACATGCGGCCTTGATCGCGGGTGCTCCATTGTCTGCCGGGAAATTGAAGCAGCCCTACATCATAGATCGTGTGACGGCTGAAAACGGGAGCGAGCTGTTCTATCATCAGGAGTGTCGGCCTGAATTCGGACTGGCTGATAATAAGGCTTGTGCCGAACTTGTCAAGATGATGCAGGCGACGGTCAAATATGGAACTGCAAAAAAATCTTTTCAACATCTGAGAAAGAGAAGGTCTTTTCGTGATTGGGAGATTGGCGGCAAAACCGGCAGCCTTGATATGCCCAATTGTGATCGGCGCTGCGAGTGGTTTGCCGGTTTTGCCGGGGATCGAAAAAGCGATCGAAAAGTTGCGGTTTCCCTGGTGTTGGTG
>JAYEMC010000097.1:0-4546 GCA_034717935.1 Pseudomonadota bacterium
TGATGATCTGAGTGGTAAGATAGAAGTTCTTGGTGCTAAATTTGATAAATTAGATGCAAGAGTTGATAAACTTGATGCGAAAACTGATCATGTTAACGATAATCTCGGGGGCAAGATTGGCGCTGTTGCAACTGATCTAAAGTGCCATCGTGAAGATACGGAAATTCACTCAAATTATTGTGTTAGTGAGGGCTAAAATTGAAGAAAGCGTTAATTACTGGGGTTACCGGTCAAGATGGGGCCTATCTGGCAGAACTTCTACTTGAAAAAGGTTATGAAGTACATGGTATCAAGCGTCGCTCTTCGTCGTTTAATACGGCCCGGATCGACCACCTTTATCGTGATTTGCATGAAGCTGATGTGCGTTTTAAGATGCACTATGGTGATCTCACAGATGCGACCAATCTTATTCGTATAATTCAAGAAGTTCAGCCTGATGAAATCTATAACCTGGCAGCTCAGAGCCATGTTCAGGTCTCGTTTGAAACGCCGGAGTATACTGCCAATAGCGATGCTTTGGGCACGTTACGACTACTTGAGGCGATTCGGATTCTCGGGCTCGAAAAAAAGACCCGTTTTTACCAGGCCTCGACCAGTGAAATGTTTGGCCTGGTGCAGGAAACCCCGCAGCGCGAAACCACCCCTTTCTATCCTCGCAGTCCCTATGGCGCGGCCAAGGTTTATGCTTATTGGATTACGGTGAACTATCGTGAAGCCTATGGCATGTTCTCTTGTAACGGTATTCTTTTTAATCATGAATCACCCTTGCGCGGCGAAACTTTTGTCACCCGAAAGATTACTCGGGCCGTGGCCCGGATAAAACTCGGCTTCCAGGAAAAAATCTATCTTGGTAATCTTGATGCCAAACGGGATTGGGGGCATGCGGCTGATTATGTCAAGGCGATGTGGTTGATGCTCCAGCATGATCAGCCGGAAGATTTTGTCATCGCTACCGGTCAAACCCGTACGGTTCGGGAATTTGTCGAAAATGCCTTTACCGAGATTGGCGTCGAGATCGCTTGGCGTGGTCGAGGGGTGGATGAGGTTGGTTATGACAAGGCTGACGGCCGGGTTCGGGTTGAGATTGATAATCGCTATTTTCGCCCGACCGAGGTAGAACTTTTACTCGGTGATCCGATCAAGGCCAAAGAGAAATTGGGCTGGGAAGCGGAGACCAGTTTTGCCGAGATGGTAAAAACAATGGTTGCCACAGACTTGGCGGAGGCCGAGCGTGACAACTACTGCAAGAATCAGGGGTTTAAGGTTTATGCTCATGAAGAGTGATCAGTTCGAGCCAAAGGCTCAGAACCTGACCTGGCATGATGCCGGTGTAACTTATGCACAACGTCATGATCTGAACGGGCATAAATCTTGTGTGATCTGGTTTACCGGTCTCTCCGGGTCGGGGAAATCGACTCTGGCAAACCGTCTTGATGCAGCTCTGTATGCTCGCAATGTGCGTAGCTATGTGCTTGACGGCGATAATTTGCGCCACGGTCTCAATCGTGATCTCGGATTTTCCCCTGAAGATCGTCAGGAAAATATACGCCGTGTCGGTGAAGCGGCCAAACTTATGGCTGATGCCGGTTTAGTTGTGATTACTGCTTTTATCTCTCCCTATCGTAGTGATCGGGAGAGAGTTCGCAACCTTTTTAAAAACGAAGAATTTGTTGAAATCTGGCTTGATTGTTCTCTTGAAACCTGTCGCCGGCGTGATCCCAAAGGTCTCTACAAGAGAGCTGATGCCGGAGAAATAGCCGATCTTACCGGCGTCTCCGCCCCTTATGAAACTCCATTAAACCCCGAGATTACGATTCATGGTGACCGACTTTCTGAAGAAGAGGCGGTCATCAGTGCAATTCTCAACTGGCTTCAGGAGAGGGAAATTATCTCTTTAGGCTGAGTTAGAGCTCAAAATATCTTGTTCAATAACGTTGAAGTCGCGGCGGCTTTCGGCCAGCATGATGAGTTTGTCATGCTCTTTGATAATTACGTTTTTGGCTGGGTTGAGGATGGTTTTGCCCGCTTTGATGATGCCGATGACCTGGAGATTGGCGGGATGTTTGAGGACGGCGACTTGAATGTCGGCGACCTTATGACCGGCCAGTTTGGTCTCGAGAATGTAGAACTGGCTGCCGATTTTGTTGCTGATGATCTGAGTGATTATTTCATGAATGCCGGGGTAGAGAAATTCCTGAGCCAGGAGGCAGTCGGTGAGCCCTTCCGGGGTGACAATGCCGTCAACTTTGGCCTTTTGTAAAAGCGAGAAATTTTCCTGATGGATGAGTTCGGCCACGACTTTGAATGAGTAATGATGCTCCTGGCGGATAAGTTCGACGACTGAGGCAATAGCAAACGTAATCGAGTCGGCATCGCTGTTAAAAGGGTCGGCGGCCAATACAAATATCCCTGCCGCCGCTTCGATGTTGGCTGTTTGGAGCACCGGTTCGCTGGTTGGGTTACCGTAGACAAAGGCGAATTCATCGCTCGGCAGACTCTCCGGCAGTTTTGTGATTGCGTCACTGACGATCACAAAAAATGAGTCTTTATAGGCTGGATGGAGCTTAAGCTCGGCGGTTAAGCGGATCAATTTGTCAAGATTGGGAAAATTGCAGATTATGATGTGGTTATCTTTGGTGATTTGCACAAGACCTCTCTTCTTTTTTGATATATGATCAAAAATACTTTCTGCCGCCATGCCTAGGAGGTAACCGATAATCGCGATGCCGAAGAGCATGCAGGGGTAGGCGATCAGATAACGTCCGATTTCGGTTTGTGGATAGAGATCTCCGTAGCCGACCGTAGTCATGGTCACCATTGACCACCAGATACCGTCAGCCAAATCGATTTCAGGCTGAGCCGTTCTTTCCACAAGATAGAAGAGCAGGCCGAAAAAGATATTTAAGCAGAGGGCCAGTGAGAATATCTGAACCAGCCGCAGGCGCAGGTAGCTGTGTTGACGTAACCAGACTAATAGATGTTGAAAAATTGGCATCTTTTATAAGTCATCAAGGATGGAATTTCCTTGGGCGATGATATCCTTGATCACTGTTTCCGCCTTAACTTCCCCATCCTCATCTTTGTAGCCGAGTTCCGGCCAATGGACCGATTGGTTGCAAATCTCCAGAATCTCATCCCAGACTGAACCCAAGAGAAGATCGAACTGCCAGTTGCCGTCGGTATCGCGTCCGAAACGGTTTTCGTTGATGAAACTCATGAAGACCAGTTCAACCGGGTCGCTGTTTAAGTATTCAACAACAGCGATGCGTAAATCATCCCAGCGGTCTTCATCTAAAAAAGCTTCCCACTCCGGTTTCGTCGGATAGTCGTCATAGAAATTAAAGGCGAATTCACCCTGTTCCAGGTCGACGGCACAGAAGATGTCACTTAAAGCCATATTCTCCCGGTAGCGTTTGAGAAAATGCTGGCGTAAGGCCTGGCCTTCATGGCTGACGCAGTAACGTTGCTGCTGATCAATTTCAATTAGTTCACGAGCCATGAGTTCATCAAAAATCGATTCTAAATCCTCATTTTTTTCATCAAGGAGAATCGAGATCTTGACCTCTTCCTGAATCATGTAGTCGAGTAGGTAGAGGCGGGCAAAGTGATGTTTCTGCTTTTCGTCAAGTTGATAAGGAAGTTCCGGTAATTTTTTCATTTTACTTTACCATCTTAAGAAAAAAAGAGGTTTCCGACCACCAGGGCAATGATGATTGCGATCGCACCTTCAATCAGGGCCGCGCCCCAATTGTGATCCCGGCTGATCTCTTCGTCGAGCAAGGCTCCGGGAAGCAGCATTTTGTCGGCGATATAGCGGCCGGTAATCAGAAAGAAAAAACTTAGCGGGATCCAGAAAATGAGGCCCGGAATCGAGTTGTAGGCGGCGATATAATCGGCCAACAGAATACCGACGGCGATCATGCTCAAACCGAAAGCGACACCGGCGGCGGCGTTGTCTTGTTCGATCTCATGGTGCAGGTCAAAACGGCTGATGCGCTGATAGAGACGGCCGAAAAGAAGAAAAGCGGCCTGACCAACGGCGAAATAGAAGATGGTGCCAATGAGATCGACAAAAAAACAGGAGCCGGAACCACTTAAAACAGTTTTGATGATGATCCCTGAGGCGATAAAGGTACAACCTTCAACCGCACCGGTTCCGAGGTTACGGTCTTCGATGATCTCCTTGTGGTTGGAGAAATTGGGCAGCAGGTAGCGATCATTAAGATAGTGCGAGACCTGGAGTAGGCCGATGCCGATTAAGCCCCAGAAAAAAGTTTCGATCAGGTCGCCGATCAGGCTCCAGAAACCGGTGACGGCGCTATCGCCATTAGGGGTGATGACCCCCCAGAGAATGAAGCCTAAGGCAAAGAGGTATCCGCTAACCGAGAGGGCTACGGCTTTGTTGTCGGTGGTTGTCAACTCGTGGTCGACATCGTAGCTTGAAAAATGGTTGTGCAGACGTTTACCTATGACCATGATGGCCAGGATAACCAGCAGGTAGGTTGCGGCAACCGGTTGAAAAAGATCGGCAATGGGTCGCAAAGAT
>JAYEMC010000098.1:0-4545 GCA_034717935.1 Pseudomonadota bacterium
TCAGTTCAACAGCATTTTATCAATCATCCCGCTTTACAAAAAAACAGTATTTGTGCTACTGTCAGTAATTGAAAAAATCAACATCCCGGCATCACTGCGGGCGGGACGAGTGATAAAACACTCTTCGCTATATATTTTCTCTATAATACGCTATACCAGCGCCCAATGCGGCCTTAGGCGGGATATACACAACATGTACAGGCCAGGGTAAACATCGTTAGAATCAGGCTCGCTGGATCGGTCTCGGGTAAATAGATGGCACCAACCAATCTCAACTTTTCAGCTAGTTTGCAAACTGAATTTCCATCGTAAATATTTAAAACACACTCGCCTGAAAATTGCGACACTCCTTTTTTATTTCAAGGCAAAGCCCGACATTGGTTCCGGCTTTGCCGTCTTAATTTACTTGGTCTTTCGCTCTTCGTTCTTCGGTTTCTGGTTTCTGCCTGACCGCTTTCTGATATGAAAATTTGGCTCGCAGTGAAAGTGGTGACATCAACTAAAAAAAGGCTATCTCTCATAGTTGTGAGCGGTTTACTTTTCGGACAACCCGGTCAGCAGGGGCAGAGTCAGGAGAAAGAGACAAAAGATAATAACAGCATTCCAGCCGAATTTTTCATAAATCAATCCGGAGATTGTGATGCCGACGCAACCTCCGAGATAGTAAGAAAGAACATAGAGAGCATTAGCGCGGCCCTGGGCGTAGTCAAGTTTGCGGTTCAAGATGCCGCCACCAGAGCAAAAACAATAAGTTGCAGGCGCAGGTAACTGGGAGCGGGCACAGGGCGTTTGCTAAAGTCTGTCATAACCTGTAGGTCACTGATGGAAATATGACTTTAGATTGCCACCCGCAATACCGCTTGGGCCAGAACATCAGCGGCGACGGCTCCGAGAACGGTGAGATCTGCTGATTTGCCGGATTTCCCCGTCGCTAAAGCGAAAACCGTATCGCCATCTAGCGGCGTGTGAACCGGACGAATGGTTTGAGCCAAGCCGTTGTGTGCCATTTGGGCCATTTTTGTGGCTTCAGATTTGGTCATGACGGCATCGGAGGCAACCACCGCCAACGTTGTATTTTGCCCAAATGCGAACATCGACCCCGAGAGATCACCACCCATTTTCTCAATGATATCAACAAACCCCTCTCCCGAGGGGTTCTTAGTTCCCGCGAGAATTTTTCCTGACTCAGGATCAACGATGTTACCAAAAGCGTTGACAGCAACCAGAGCGGCTATGGTTACTCCGTTGTCCAGCGAACGGCTGAACCCCCCCAAACCGGAGGCACTGGCGCTTGGCATTCCATACAATTTTCCAACTGTCGCACCGGTTCCCGCACCGACCAGACCCATCGGCACAGGGTCATCGGTTGCTTTTTCACAGGCGGTAAAGCCATCTTCGGAAGTTGGACGGGCATTAAAATCACCAACCAATAAATCAAACAGGGCTGCGGCGGAAACAATCGGAACCACACCGGCCCCCACATCAAAACCAATCCCCTGCGCTTCCAGCCAACGCATTGCTCCATCGGCGGCGGCAAGTCCGTAAGCGCTCCCTCCTCCAATCATTACGGCATGGATTGCGGAAACGGTGTTAACCGGATTCATAAGATCGGTTTCACGAGTTCCGGGCGCCCCACCGCGCACATCAACTCCGGCTACGGCACTATCCGGGGCAAGAATTACGGTGCAACCGGTCATTCCCTCTTTATCAGTGTGGTGGCCTACTTTTAATCCGGCAACGGCGGTCAAAGTGTTGTTCATTGATTCACCTCGCTAAAAAATGTTTAATAGCAGCTCTCATCCACCATCTTGATGCGTCCCTTTCTGAAAGTCAACGGATAGAGCTGTTTAGCAATCTCACCATCACCCAACGTGGTCGTAAGACCGGAGGCCAAAGGCAAATTGCGACAATCGGCCAGAGCCTGCCGCCAGGTTTCAGCATCGGGTTCCGGCCCAATATCTGTAAGTAGCTGCCGCAGCAACATAATTGTATCAAAACCGTAGGTTTCAAGCAGGCCGGACTCCTCACCCGGATAAAGAGCCGAAAAACCTTCCTGAAAATCTATAAGTTTCGGGGAAGCATCAGCGCAATTTGCACAAAAAGCATCGACAAAGAGCGCACCATCGGCATACTCTGAGGCCGAAGCCAGCAACTCTTTACTATTCCAATAACGTCCGCCGAGCAGCCAACACTCCTCAAGATCGTAAAAAGCGAGCTGAGGAATCAAAAGCTTCAGGGTTTGCGCTCGATCAGGTACGACAATAGCTTCAAAATCACAATTGAGCAGGGGCCTTGACATCAACTCTTCCTCTCCATCAAAAAGCTCAAGATCATCCCCCTCAAGACCAATTTCACGGGCCAACTCAGCCAAGCTATCATCTTCGACAACGCCTTTTTCAGCCTTCTCCATTTGACGCTGACGCTCTTTCGACCAAGCTTCATACTCCTGACGCTTCTCTTTGAAACGACGATAGTGCTCAGAACCAATCATTTCACGAATTGCGGGCCCAAAATCGGGACGACTGGAATCATAATAGACCTGCCGCACCACCTGGCCGCCCCAAGCAGTAACCTGAGCTGTAAAGTTCTCAGCAAACTCACGTCCATAACGGTTTTTAGGTACGAGCATGGCAAAATCTTTTAAACCCATCCGAGTCATCGCCAGACCGGCCAGTGAAACCGCTTGATTGCGAATTGTCGGGTAGTGCAAAAAAACATTGTCATAACGCTCAAGATTGCGCAGAAGAGGACTTAAACTAATCATGGTAACGCCCAGACTCTGCGCCTCCACGGCGGCATAATTGGCCGCTTTTCCGGTATAGGGACCGACTAACAGATCAACTTCCTTCTCATTCACCAGATAACGAACCCCGGCCCGAGCCCGTTCACCCTCACCGGCAGTATCGTAGATCAGCAATCGTAAACGAGGTAAAGGTTGCGGTTGCGGTTTAGTTTCACCCTCTGAAGCTGCTGCAACAGGAACTTCAGGGTATACGTCCAGTGCCAACTCCATCCCCCGTAAAAGGCGCTCCCCGGCAGCCGCGTTGGAGCCACTTAAAGGCAAAAGACAGCCAATCGTAAATTCTTCCGTACCGGCCAAAGTTTGGTGAAAGAGGAGAAAATCTTGAGCTTCAGTTCTAAAATCCTCACTGACGTCGCACTCCGAACTTAGCTTACGAGCCAGTTCCAACAAAAGTTGTTCCGTCGCTTCCGACAATCCGGCAGCGGGCTGACGCCGCAGTCGCAAAAAATATTCTGCCGTTACCCGACACAATAAACCTGCATCACTCTCCTGAGACCACCAGTCCGCAACCTGCTCATCCGTCAAATAAGAGAGTAGCAGGGAAAAACGATCGCCAACTTCCATATCGGGAGAACGCAGATAACGCTCCCTCACAATGCGACAAGCACCGGAATAATCTCCCAAGCGTTCGAGTTGTTCGGCCTGTTTTTGCCAAAACGAATCGGGTTCGGCAACCCCCAAACCCAAAGGCCGTTGCGAAGCTCCATCTGGAGCCGGCCTTACTGAGTATGATTTTTGGAGTTCGGCACAGCCCGTCAAAACCAGTAAAACGACAGTCAAAGCCACAAAAAAATATTTTTTTCCCATCTATATCTCCTCTTTATATTATCAGGCTTAGCCGGAACCAGAAAACGAGTCAAAAAAATCTGATAGGCCAAAAGGATCTAAGATGTTATCATCTTCGACTCTTTCGACCACGTTATAGTTAACCCACAACCTTGAACATATTACAGCTATAACAGTCAACCAAAAAGTGACACCTCCCCCCGAAAGAAATTTTTTTGACAAACTATTATAAAATATGTAATATCGCGGAAAACAACTTCACAAACAGCCCCACTTCAAATGATTCATTTTTACAATTCACCTTAAGTTTGCAGAATCTCTTAAAATAAGGAAAGATTATGAAATTAAGAAAATTTTATCAGATTTTATCGTCTGTTTTTGCTACCATAAGGTTGCAAATTTTTGCTCCGATCTTACTCTTAGGAGTTACATCCGGTACGGTTGCTGCTGAACCGATGAAAATTGTCTATTTTCAAGATTATCCTCCTTTTTCCTGGTCTCAGAATAATCAGATGCAAGGAATTTTGATTGACGTTTTAGATGAAGCCTTAAAAAACCGAATGGACATTGAATTAAGCCACAAGGGGCTACTTTGGGAACCAGCTCAACTTCTGGTCAAGAACGGAGAAGCCGATGCTTTTGTCACAGTTCCGACCCAAAAACGAAGAGCTTACACTCAAGTAAGCCGGGAATCTGTAATCGAGGCAAAGGTTAAAGTCTTCGCCTGGAAAGGCAATCCGCAGATTAACGCCCTGGCAAAAGTCATCTCATATGCGGAGTTAAAACCCTTTAAGTTAGTGGATTATCGTGGAGATGGTCGAGCCGAAAGAGCTCTGAAAGGGATGAACGTCCATTGGTTAGCCTCCATGGATGAGATTCCTCCATTCTTAGCCCTGTGCAAAGCCGATGCCTGGACGCAAAATGTTTTCGTTGCCGAATTTTTCTTAAGGAAGCTT
>JAYEMC010000099.1:0-4530 GCA_034717935.1 Pseudomonadota bacterium
GGTTGGCCAAATCTCTTTCCTGAGCAACTTCCGAATTAATTTTACACAAACGACTGGTTGAGCTGAGGGCGACAACGCGTTGCGGCAATCCCCCAACAGCCTTCAGATCAACCAGCAGGGCCGGCAACAACCAAAGAGGAGCCAGGTGAACATAAGTATAAGCTCCAGCTTCAGCAACTATACTCCCGACCAGACTTTCACGACTCTTTTTCTTGCCAAGATCGACCACCAACCAGCGTTGATCACTCTTCGCCAATTGAAACGAACGACCCAACAGCCACAAAGCGCAACTGTAACGCTTCAATGCCGGAATCAGAAAATAACCAACCTGGCTGCCGGCACCACTAACAACAATGTTCATTTCTGCCAACGCCTCCACAGGTACTCAGTTTTCCCGGTCGAGCCAGGAAGTCAAAAAAGCGACGGAAATGGCCATAACAAAACGCAACCAGATAAAAACTACCGCTAAGACAAAAACAGCAAAACCATAATCAGCCCGGTAAAATTTGCGGTAAAAACGGAGCATACCACAATGCTTGTGCCAGGAAACCCGTAAATAGCGCGACCGACTACAAGTTCCCTGATGATGAATAACCTTGACATCAGGTACAAAAAAAATCTTCCAGCCAGCCAGGGCAAACCGCTTACACCAGTCAAGATCCTCACAATGAAGAAAATACCCCTGATCCAGTTCCCCGACGATTTCCAAAGCCAACCGTCTAACGAACATAAAAGAGCCGGAAATGGCCTCCACCTCAACCGGCTGTGGGGGCAAAGAGCCACCAGCCAAATTAAAAGAACCCGCAACCGGCTTGGGACTCCCAAAAAAGCGAGGTATAAATTCACTAAAACTGTTTTCCGGGGTAGGAATCAAACGACGGCAGCCGCGCTGCTCACTACCATCCGGATTAGCAATAAAACAACCAGCAATTCCCACCTGTGAATGAGAATTCATAAATATTGTCATCCGCTCCAAGGTGCCCGGAGGCACGAGGCAATCCGGATTCAACAACAACACGTAAGTACACTCAGACGGCAACTGCCTTAAAACGATATTATTAGCCCGGGCAAACCCCAAATTGGTTCCATTTTCAATGATAGTCACTCTGGAATCACAACCAAACTGTTGCTGCACCTGTTGCAAACTGCCATCAGAGGATCCATTGTCGACCAGAAAAAGCTGTAATTCCAGCTGCGAGGAGAGAACGGATGCCAGACAGTGACAGAGCAATTCTCCAGTATTAAAATTCACAATAATGATGGTAAGCATCAATAATTATTCCCTTTATATTTTCATCCGACCGCTTACCGGCGCCAGAGGCTATCTGCTTTTACGACCAAATCCCCAAGACATCAATTTCAAGAGTGGCCAAAGCCCGATTACTCGCTTGCAATGTAACTCATGCCGCTGCGCGAGAATTGCAGGCAGACCTTTAATCGCATCAAGTTTTGCTCGGATAACAATTTTCCGGTGACCATGAAAACAGCCCCAGAACACCGTCACCAGATTTAAAATAATGTGTGGGCCCAAAAAAAGCCACAGAGCCGGCCAAGGCATATTTTTGAAAAATGTCCAGACCAAATTTCGATGACCATGATAGAGGGAAAAATCACTTTGTCTAACGGTTACCGCTGAACCTTCATGCAAAACCACTGCCTCGGAAATATAACGACAGCGATTTCCCATTAGTCGCAACCGGAAACTCAAATCTATATCTTCAAAAAAACAGAAAAAACTTTCATCGAACCCCCCAGCTTTCACTATAACATCACGCCGGTAAACAGCCGCAGCGGCACATGGCGAAAAAATTTCCCGACCTTCTAAAAAACGACCAGCCGCCGAGCAACCATGAGCTCGACGCCAGGCAAGCCCACTGATATGGTAGCAATCACCGACTCCATCCAATTTTTCCGGGGTAGCAGCCATCAACATACGACTGCCAAAAAATGTGCAATTGTGATAAGTCTCGGTTGCCCGCAACATTCTTTCTAACCACTCCGGTTCCGGGTAAGCATCAGGATTCAGTAACGCCACCCAGCGGCACCCGACAGTATGCTCCAAACCCAGGTTATTGGCCCGGGCAAAACCAACATTTTCCGGCAAAGAAATAAATGTTGCCCGAGAAAAAAACCTGGCAACGTTTTCACGAGGACAAACTCGACTGTTATTGTCAACAACGATCAATTTGACAGGTTGAACCGTCTGCTGACGCAGAGCGCCAAGGCAACCAACCAACATATCCGCAGCATTAAATGAGACAATAATTACGGCTATTCCAGATGGGCAAGCTATCATCAAAAACGCTCTCTTCTAAATTTTAGGACTTTATTCAACAGGCGGGCAATACCTTTAGCTCCGGTCTGGAGAAAATACTTTTCCCACTTGCGTAATCGCGGAGTATGGCCAATTTTATGATTTAAAATCCTGTAAAAATGCTCAATCACATCGGAAAGAGGTCTATTCTCCAATGAAAAGGAACCCTCATTACCGGCTCTATTTAAAATTTCTTTCGCTTCACTTGCTGATAATTTATCAGCATACTCCTGACTCGAAAATGTTGATAAAGGAAGCAAAGCGTGATAATCAGCCACCATCTCCTCACTCAACCGGTGATGCATTTCACCTAAATTAGCCCTGACTTGATCTAACTTTTCTTCCCATTGAAATAATTCCCTGACAATTTTAAGTAAAGATTCCCGCTCGGGTTCATAGACAAAGCCGTTGACCCCATGCTCAATTCGATCAGCGAAACTACCAAGCCTGGTCGCCACCGGAGGCACCCCTAAAAACATAAGTTCACTTAAAGTATAACTAAAGGTTTCCGGCAATGTCGACAGTAGCAACCCCATATCAGGGTCAATCTCAGCTATAATTCCCGGCAAAGATTCTCTACGGTAGCGAGACATCACGGTGATACCACTCTCCCGGGCAAAAACTTCCCCCGGCTCGCCACAACCCACCAGGTAGAGATCCGCTTGCCTGCACAATTCTTTTCTAACTGTCTCAAATAAAGTAAAACCTTTGTTAGGAGCCAGACTGCCAAGAATAATAATTCGCCGTTTTCTCTTTTTCCGCACCGGCAATTTTTTCGTTTTTTTCCATCCCTGAACATTAGCGAGGCCATGCGGGATAATTCTGAAATCCGCATCGGACAAGGCCGGCATTAATTGTCGGCAACACCTATCCACTGAGGGTGAAGGAACTATCAACTGAACCGCACGGTCATAAATCAAATCTGTAAATCGACGACGAAGAGCCAACCATTCCTCAACCTCAACATTATCAAAAAAACGGTTGTGTCCATTCTCGGCCAGACATAGTCTTAAACGCTGCTCATCACATTGCTCACAAACACCATCGTATGAAATATTTAAAGCCGGACAAAAAGGGTAGTAATCGTGACAAACTATAACCGTTTTTATGCCACTTTCAAGAATGTCAAGAGCATGACCAATGAAAGAGGAGACCAACAAAATATCGACTTGAAAATCATGAATAATTTCCTGGATAATCCGTCGGTATTGTAAATTAATAATGGAGGAGGCCCTAATCGGAAGATCAAGAACCCAGCTCCGCAGGGGGAGCTCATCATCAATGTGGCGATAAAGAGCCAATTGCTGACCGAAACAACCCCAAGTACCAACGGATTTCAGTACCAAGTTCAAGCGTTGATCATCGGCCCGACAAAAATCACCCACCCAATTCTCCAACCCTCCACCCCAACTGTGCATTACATGCAATTGAACCGGAATATGATCCAATCCACAAAGTTGCTTGCCATCACACCCTTTACCCAGTGCATCCGCTACTACATGGCGAAGCCCCGTGAAAGGGTGAGCATTATTTATGGCTTTGACTTCAGGTTGTCTTGCCATGAACCTGGACAATCCAGCCCTATGATCATTTTCTGCTGCCAACACATAAATATGACCACTTAAAATATGAGCAAATCCATGGCGGCGAAAAACTTGAGCTAAAATCCACAGTTCAAGAGCCGGATCCTGGCAACCGATTTTCAAAATATCTTCTTTGATTACATCAAGAGCTCGGCGACGGAAATAAACACATAAAGGAAGAAAGGCTGGTATCTCGATCTCCGTCCTTGCCCCACAGCTATATACCAGGCGATCAACCTGCAAATTATCAATTGGCGATGAAGATTTTACAGGAGAAGATGGAAGCAGGGAGAACAACGAAGACCAATCACACATAGGTGAAATTGTGGCAATATCTTTTTCGCGATAGGCCCCCCAAGCCAAACGAACATCCCAGCCTGGCGGTAACCGAATTCCCGGCTCAAGATAGAGGATATCGTATACACTATAAGAGGAAGGAAGTCTGCGTAGCAAGGTTATCAAAGTCGAGGATAAATCCGTTTCTGAATCCAGAAAAAGATAATCAATCCTCATTTGCCTTGGATTGACAACTTTTCTGATAATTTCAAAGAGTTTGTCCCGACCGGAAAAAACAAAAATCAAAACCTTTCCGGCTAACAGGCTATGATTTACTAGATCTTCAAGGGTTTTAGT